>NZ_JBFUCJ010000029.1:0-61648 GCF_056405295.1 Variovorax sp. P1_H2
GCATGGCAGGACAGTGTGTGAAGCCTGAATTCAGGTCGCATGCACAGTGCGAAGCTGTACGTCAGCGGCAACGGCTCGAAGAGGAAAAGCGGAACCCGATGGCACCGTAAGTGGCCCTGTTGGCTAGCTCACCCGGTTGTCCAGCAGCACGATGGCTTCCCCGACGAGCTTGCCGGCCGCGTTGATCCGGGGATTCCTCAACAAGCTGCCATCCGAACTCAACTGGTAGCCCGTCGCGAAGACCGAGTTCCGCACATTGCCTCCGATCGCCCACGCCACCTCGGGGCCCACGGCCACCACGATGTCGCAGTGGCTGGGCATCTCGGGATTCGTCGAGGCGTTGAGGTAGTCGTCGTAGGTCGCAGGCTTCTCGCGCCAGCTGCCGACGATGTCTCCTATGTGGGGCTTGGCCTGCCCGAGCCGCACGCCCCAGAACGGCGCCGCCAAGTCGCCGCTCGCGCTCTTCTTGATCGCGTCCCACATGTACGCGGCATGGCCGATCGACTGCCTGAAGGCCTTGTAGCCGTCGAACTGTTTTGCCGCCGTCCGGACCATCAGCGAGATCGCCACCGCCGACCAGGGTTGACCGGTGGTGGTTCCGGTATGCGGCTTGCCGAACGCCTTCCACATCTCGCCGATGAAGCCGCTGTAGGGCTCCGTGGTTTCCTTCCCGGCGCCCCGGTCGAAGCGCAACCATTGTTCGACCGCAGCGGCAGCCAGGGCCTCGCGTGCCGGCGTCGCCGGGTCKCGCAAGSTAGGCTGCTCCGGCGGCTGCCAGGCGAACTTGGTGATGGGCAGAGTCGCCTTGATGAAGCCCTCGCTAGCTTTGCCGTCGACGGCCGCTCGAACGTGATGCCATCCCTCGGGACCGTCTTCCAGGTCATCGACGGCCTGCCCGAGGAAAAGGGTTCGGACCAAGGTTTCGGGCGCAACTCTGGCCTCGGTTCGCAGGTTGATCGCCTCGACGTTGACGAGTTTCTGCATCGAAAGCTCCTTGTTTTTATGGCCAACCGAGTTGGCCACGATCCGGCGGGCCTCGCAAACGTCTTACAAGCGAGGCTCACAGAGGGTGAGATTGTCGGCGCCTGGCTTCTAGATCGGCGAACACATGGACAGTCAGGATGGTCATGGATTCTCTGCCTCCGGCCCCGCTGTGCTTCTTGTGCCTGGGTGGGACGACGACGATCGGCAGTACCCCCATTGGTCAGCACGAAACTGACCACGGGCTGCTGGATCGTGTTGGAATCGATCCTGCCGTCCCTATCGAGGCGTTTCGCCGCGGCGCGCGCGCCGGTGACAGGGTCGCCGTCTCTCGCGCGCCGCGCGCGTGAACCTTCAAGGAGTCGAATCATGACCAATGACGAAGCCCCACCTCCATTGGAGGATTTCTTGAACCGCGATCCGCTTAGCGGTACGCCTGGAGCACATATCGTCGGCACCGGTCTGGGAGCGGCGGGTGGTGCGATGGCGGGCGCAGCGGTAGGTTCGGTGGCAGGGCCCGGAGGCGTCGCTGCGGGCTTGGTGGTGGGCGGCATCGCCGGAGGTTTGTGTGGCAAAGCAGTCGCCGAGCGCGTGAACCCCACGGCCGAGATTGACTACTGGCGCGAGCGCTACGCCGCCGAGCCGTACTACGAAGMTGGCCGCAGCTACGAGGACTATCGCCCTGCGTACGAATTGGGCTGGTCCGCCCGCGCGGTAAGCGAGGGCGACTTCGACACGCTGGAGCCGTCCTTGGCCGCGGAGTGGAATGCCCGGCGGGGCACCTCCAGCTTGGAATGGGAGCAGGCGCGGCCTGCCACCCGCGCCGCCTGGGACCGTGCGGACAGCACCTACTTCGGCAATGGCGATCCGGACGACAGTGTCGAGCCGGGCCAGGTGCTGGACAACGACGATGTGGTGGACGTGCTCAACGACCTGCTGGAAACCGTGCGGGACGGCGAGTTTGGTTTCCAGGCCTGCGCGGACGAGGTGGGGGCCTCGAATCTGCAGCAGGTGTCCTACCACCGCGCCGAGCAGTGCCACCAGGCCGCCGACGCGCTGGTCCAGCTGATCTGGCGTTTCGGCGGCACACCCGCTGAAGGTGGCACCGTCAGCGGCGCGATGCATCGCGGCTGGGTTCACGTGAAAGGCGCCGTCGGCGCCAACAGCCAATTGTCAATGCTCGAGGAATGCGAGCGCGGAGAGGACGCCGCGGTGGCGCGCTACCGCAAGGCGCTGAAACAGAATTTGCCGCCCGAGGTACGCAGCTTTGTGGAACGCCAGGCACAGGGCGCTCAGCGCAACCATGACCATCTCCGCGATTTGCGCAATGAGGCACGGGCGCGCGGGTGATCGCGGTGCGATCCGCCGACCGGAATCTGGCCTGCATCGGCGATTCTTCACCGCTGAGCGCGGCGCCTGCCAGCGACTAGCCTCGCCATGCGAAGGTCCCTTTCCTGCGACAGAGCCGGCAAGCCGGCAGCGAGCCGGGTCCTGACGGTGCTTGTCCTTGGGGCGCTCAGCTTGGCCCCTTCGTACGCGCACCTCCTGGAGGCGGCGCCAAACATCGTGGCCGCCTCGCCGGTCGGGATCGGAAGGCTCTTTGAGGCGCGGTCTGCCAATTCAGGGGGCGCCTCGGATCGTCTGCCCGGAACCGGCCGTTGGATGCCGGGCCCATCCTTGCCGCCTGAGCTTTGCGCGTGAACGTCAGCAATCAATCTGCTGCCAACGGCGCGAGGGTCCGAAACTTGCCCTGAACGGCTGTACGGCCCGCTCCGAAACGGCTGTTCGTTTCCGCTCTGGATGCTGCCAATGTTCAGATTCCTGCCGCGGTCGTTCGGCAGCGAAGCGGGACTCTACGAGTCTTCCTACCGCCCTTCTTCCATGCCCGGAAGCCTGCCGACAGTGCCGCAAGCCCCCTGCGGCTGTTTGCGCATCTATTGCCTTGTTTGCGCATTTAATGACCTAGAACAACAGCTGTGAAGGCCCACTCTCACCCGGGAATACCCTCAGAGCATTTCCCGTGTTCTTGCCTACATTGCTTGTATGCAAGACAACGTGAAGCTTGCATACAAACCTTTACGGGGAATCTCCATGCCACGTTTCGCCAAATCGCTCTTCGGTCAGGTGGTCATTGCGCTGGTGCTCGGCGTCGCGGCTGGCCTGTTCTTCCCGGACTTCGCCGTCAAGCTCAAGCCGCTTGGCGACGGTTTCATCAAGCTGATCAAGATGATCATCCCGGTGCTGGTCTTCTGCGTCGTGGTGCACGGCATCGCGGGCGCCGGCGACCTGCGGCGGGTCGGTCGCGTCGGCGTCAAGGCGCTGATCTACTTCGAGGTCCTGACCACCATCGCGCTGGCGCTCGGCCTGGTGCTGGCCTTCGTCTTCCAGCCCGGCGTGGGCATGAACGTCGACCCCTCCAAGCTCGACCCGGCGGCCATGAGCGCCTACGCCTCGAACGCCGACAAGCTCACCAGCGGCGGCACGGTCGACTTCCTCATGAAACTGATCCCGACCACCGTGGTCAACGCCTTCGCCACCGGGGACGTGCTGCAGGTGCTGCTGTTCGCGGTGCTGTTCGGCTGCGCCCTGACCCTGCTCGGCGAACGCGGCCGGCCGGTGGCGGTGGTGGTCGACGCGCTGTCGCTGGTGCTGTTCAAGATCATGGGCATCATCATCAAGCTGGCGCCGCTGGGCGTGCTCGGCGCGATCGCCTTCACGGTCGGCCAGTACGGCATCGGCTCGCTCAAGCAGCTGGGCATGCTGGTCGCACTGTTCTATGTGGCGGTGCTGCTCTTCGTCTTCGTGGTGCTCGGGCTGGTCATGCGCCTGTCCGGCTTCAGCCTGGTCAAGCTGCTGCGCTACCTGCGCGAAGAACTCACGATCGTCTTCGCCACCACCTCGTCCGACAGCGTGCTGCCGCAGATCATGGCCAAGCTGCGCCACATGGGCATCCGCGACTCGACCGTCGGCCTGGTCATCCCCACCGGCTACTCGTTCAACCTCGACGCCTTCTCGATCTACATCACGCTGGCCGCGGTGTTCATCGCCCAGGCCACCAACACGCCGATCTCGATGGCCGACCTGCTGACCATCCTGGCGATCGCGCTGGTCACCTCCAAGGGCGCGCACGGCGTGCCGGGCTCGGCCATCGTCGTGCTGGCCGCCACGCTGCACGCCATTCCGGCGATCCCGGCCATCGGGCTGGTGCTGGTGCTGTCGGTCGACTGGTTCATGGGCATCGCCCGCGCGCTCGGCAACCTGATCGGCAACTGCGTCGCCACCGTCGCCATCGCCGCCTGGGAGGGCGACATCGACCGCGAGCGCGCCCACGCGGTGCTGAACGGCACCCACTCGCCCGAGGACGAGCCGCTGGCCGAGCCCGGTTCGCCGGCCGCGATCTCGGCGGCCCATTGAGCACACCGATGACCGACGTCACGCCCACCCACATCGCGGAGCGCGTGGTGGAAGCGATCCTGGCGCAGAAGCTGGCGCCCGGCGAACGGCTCGGCGAACAGGCGCTGGCCGAGAACTTCGGCGTCAGCCGCACCATGGTGCGCGAGGCCCTGATGCAATTGCAGGCGCGCGGCTTCGTCGAGGTCCAGTCGCGCCGCGGCTGGTACGTGGTGGAACCCTCGGCCGACGAGGCGCGCGACGCCTTCGCGGCCCGCCGCATCGTCGAGTCCGGCATCCTGGCCGAGGCCGGCCGGCCGCTCTCCAAGGTGATCCGCAAGCTGCGCGAGCACATCGCCGACGAGAAGCGCGCCATCGCCGGCGCCGATGCCGCCACCCGCGCCTTCCTGCTGGCCGACTTCCACGTTTGCCTGGCCGACCAGATGGGCCACCGTCTGCTGTGCGACGTGCTGCGCGACCTGACCGCGCGCACCACGCTGGCCGCCACCCTGTTCCAATCCCGCCACGAGGCGGCCGAGTCCTGCGCCGAGCACGCCGCGATCGTGGCCGCGCTCGAAGCCGGCGACACGCCGCGCGCCCGGCAGTTGATGCTCGACCATATCGGCAACGTCGAGCAGGCGCTGCAGGTCGAGGTCCAGGCCGCCCCCGGTGCCGACGAACGGCTGCGGACTTCGCTGGCGCCGCTGACATGGCCCGTCGGCGGCCGGCGGAGCCCGGCCCGCTCGTAACACCGCGGAACCGGCTTTGCCGGGCCGTTGCTGTTGCCCCCGGCGAGGGGGTGGACGGCTGCACGCAGTGAGCCGACCTGGGGGTGATACATTCAATTCGCCTATGAATTCACCAGCCCTGCAGCGCGGCACCTTTCTCTTTCTGCTTGCGGTCGTCACGGTTGCCTTCGGCTGGATCCTGTTCCCCTTTTTCGGTGCCGTGATGTGGGGCGTCGCCCTGGCCATCCTGTTCACCCCGATCTACCGGCGGCTGGTCAGGAAGATGGGAGGCCGGCGCAACCTGGCCGCCCTCACCACGCTGCTGATGGCGATGGTGGTGGTGATCATTCCGCTGGTCGCGGTCACCGTTTCGCTGGTCGAGGAGGTGTCGGTGCTGTCGCACAAGATCCGATCCGGCGACATCAGCTTCGCCAGCTATTTCCAGCAGGTCGTCGACGTGATCCCGAAATGGGCGTTGAGCCTGCTCGACCGTTTCGGACTCGGCAACGTCGAGGGCCTGATCAAGCAGCTGTCGCTGGCCGCCGCCCGCGGCAGCCAGGCGATCGCCGCCCACGCGGTCGCGATCGGCCAGAACACCTTCGAATTCATCATCAGCTTCGGCCTCATGCTGTACCTGCTCTTCTTCCTGCTGCGCGACGGCGCGGAGCTGTCGAAGACGGTGCGTGCGGCCCTGCCGCTGGCCAGGCCGCACACGCACCACCTGCTGAACAAGTTCACCACCGTGATCCGCGCCACCATCAAGGGCAACATCGCGGTCGCAGCGGCGCAGGGATTGATCGGCGGCGTGACCTTCTCGCTGATGGGGCTGCAGGGTTCGCTGCTGTGGGGCGTGCTGATGGCCTTCCTGTCGCTGCTGCCGGCGGTTGGCGCGGCCCTGATCTGGGGCCCGGTGGCGATCTATTTCCTGGCCGTCGGCGCGGTGGGCAAGGGCCTCGGGCTGATCTTCGTCGGCGTCTTCGTGATCGGTCTGGTCGACAACATCCTGCGGCCGCTGCTGGTCGGCAAGGACACCCAGATGCCCGACTACGTCGTGCTGATGTCGACCATCGGCGGGATCGCGCTGTTCGGCATCAACGGCTTCGTGATCGGGCCGGTAATCGCGGCGCTGTTCATGGCGGCCTGGGATCTTTTCGCCTCTTCCGACGAGGTCGATGACAACGCTCCCCCGCTGCGCTGACGAAAACGCGCGGTTCCGCGGTGTTTCACCAACGGGCTGCGCCGGCCGGGGCTGCGCTCGTTCTTCGGCTGCGCGCAGCGCACGCCTGTTCGTGGGCAGTCGCGGAACCGGCTTCGCCGGGCCGCTGACTGCGCCCCCGGCAGGGGGTGGGCGGCTACACGCGGTGAGCCAACCTGGGGGCGAGCCTATTGCCTCCACCACTGCTCACCGAATCGCCCTTGCAGGAAGGCGATGAAGCTGGACACCTTGCCCGGCACCAGCTTGGGCGACGGAAACACCGCATGGATTTCCTGCTCGGCGAGCGCGTGGTCGGCCAGCACCTCCACCACCTGCCCTGAAACGAGCGAATCGCTCGCCACGTAGCGCGGCATCAGCGCGATGCCGAGCCCGGCGCGGGCTGCGGCCAACACGGCCGAGACGTTGTTGGAGCGCAGCCGGCCCGACACCGGCACCGTGACCGGCTCGCCCTTCGGCGTGTGCAGGTGCCAGACATCGTCGCCGACCACGCTGCTGTAGATCAGCGCCACGTGGGCGCTCAGTTCCTGCGCCTTCTTCGGCGTGCCGTGCTCGCGCAAATAAGCCGGCGCGGCCACCATCACCCAGGGATTCATGCCGAGGAAGCGCGCACCCAAGGACGAATCGGCCAGCTTGCCCATGCGGATCGCGACGTCGATGCCCTGCGCCACCAGGTCGACATAGCGGTCTTCGAAACTGAGGTCGACCTGCACCTGCGGATGCCGCGCCATGAATTCCAGCGCCAGGGGCACCACGATACGGCGGCCGAAGGCGGTCGAGGTGCCGATGCGCAGCAGCCCCTGGGCCTGCGACTGCCGCAGCTTGACGATGTTCTCGGCTTCCTCGGCGTCGCGAACGATCGCCTTGCAACGCTCGTAGTAGAGCGCGCCCGACTCCGTCAGGCTCACGCCGCGCGTATTGCGGTTGAGCAGCCGCGCCTTCAACCGCGCCTCGGTGGCGGCCACCTGCTTGGTCACGGTGGGCTGGGTGGTGTTGAACTCGCGCGCCGCCTTGGAGAAGCTGCCGGTCTCCACCACGCGCACGAACATCTCCATCGCCAACAGTCGGTCCATCCGCGCATGCTACTCACTTATTCCACCCAGGAATAGGCTTTATGGCTGTACGCCCTCTTCTGCCGGAAGCGCTGAATTCCTACAGTCGAGTCCAAACCCAAGGAGACTCGCATGGCAAAGATGACCGCGGCGCAAGCCGCCGTGCTCGTGATGGAAAAAGAAGGCGTGACCCAGGCCTTCGGCGTCCCCGGCGCCGCCATCAACCCGTTGTATTCGGCGCTGCGCAAGCAGGGCAGCATCGCCCACATCCTGGCGCGCCACGTCGAGGGCGCCTCGCACATGGCCGAGGGCTACACCCGCGCGGTGGCCGGCAACATCGGCGTCTGCATCGGCACCTCGGGGCCGGCCGGCACCGACATGATCACCGGCCTCTACTCGGCCTGGGCCGATTCGATCCCGATCCTCTGCATCACCGGCCAGGCACCGCGCGCCCGGCTCTACAAGGAAGACTTCCAGGCGGTCGACATCGAATCGATCTCCAAGCCGGTCACCAAGTGGTCGGTCACGGTGCGCGAGCCGGGCCAGGTGCCGCAGGTGTTCCAGCAAGCCTTCCACCTGATGCGCTCGGGCCGCCCGGGCCCGGTGCTGATCGACCTTCCCTTCGACGTCCAGATGGCGCAGATCGAGTTCGACATCGACAGCTACGAGCCGCTCCTGCCCTACAAGCCGGCCGCCACGCGGGCCCAGGTCGAGAAGGCCATCGCGATGCTCAACACGGCCGAACGGCCCTTGATCGTGGCCGGCGGCGGCGTCATCAATGCCGATGCCAGCGATCTGCTGGTGCGCTTCGCCGAAGCCACCGGAGTGCCGGTGATCCCGACCCTGATGGCCTGGGGCGCGATCCCCGACGACCATCCGCTGATGGCCGGCATGTGCGGCCTGCAGACCAGCCACCGCTATGGCAACGCGACCATGCTGGCCTCCGACTTCGTGCTCGGCATCGGCAACCGCTGGGCCAATCGCCACACCGGCTCGGTCGAGGTCTATACCAAGGGCCGAACCTTCGTCCACGTCGATATCGAGCCGACCCAGATCGGCCGCGTCTTCACGCCCGACTTCGGCATCGTCTCGGACGCCAAGGCGGCGCTCGAACTGTTCGTACAGGTGGCCGAGGAAATGAAGGCAAAGGGCCAGCTGCCCGACCGCGGCAAATGGGCCGGCGAGTGCCGCGGGCGCAAAAAGACCATGCTGCGCAAGACCAACTTCGCCGACGTGCCGATGAAGCCGCAGCGCGTGTACCAGTGCATGAACAACAACTTCAGCCACGACACCTGCTACGTCAGCACCATCGGGCTCTCGCAGATCGCGGCGGCGCAATTCCTGCACGTCTACAACCCGCGCCACTGGATCAACTGCGGCCAGGCCGGGCCGCTCGGGTGGACCATTCCGGCGGCCCTGGGCGTGCGCGCAGCCGACCCGACGCGCAAGATCGTCGCGCTCTCGGGCGACTACGACTTCCAGTTCATGATCGAGGAACTCGCCGTGGGGGCGCAGTTCAAGCTGCCCTACATCCACATCGTGGTCAACAACTCCTACCTCGGGCTGATCCGCCAGGCGCAGCGCGGCTTCGAGATGGACTACTGCGTGCAGCTCGGCTTCGACAACATCAACGCCGCCGAGGACGCCGGTGTCGAGCGCAGCTACGGCGTCGATCACATGAAGGTGGTCGAGGGCCTGGGCTGCAAGGCGATCCGCGTCTACAAGCAGGAACAGATGACGCCGGCGATCCAGCGTGCCGAAGAGCTCATGGCCGAGTTCAAGGTGCCGGTGGTGATCGAGGTGATGCTCGAACGGGTGACCAACATCGCGATGGGCACCGAGATCGATGCCATCAACGAGTTCGAGCCGCTCGCCGAAAGCACCGAAGACGCGCCGACGGCCATTGCGGTCGCGATGCTTGACTGAAACCTTGCGGGACAGATCAAGAAGCTGCGCAGCGGTTTTTGCTTTGTCCTCGACCTACTGAAACCTTGCAGGACAGACCAAGAAACTGCGCAGCAGTTTTTGCTCTGTCCTTAACTGAGACCTTGCGGGACAGACCAACAAACTGCGCAGCAGTTTTTGCTCTGTCCCCAACTGACTAGAGAGACACACATGCCCAAGTTCGCAGCCAATCTGACGATGCTGTTCAACGAGCTGCCTTTCATGCAGCGCTTCGAGGCCGCCGCCAAGGCCGGCTTCAAGGCCGTCGAATACCTGTTCCCCTACGCCTACGAGAAGAAAGAACTGGCGGCCGCGCTGCGCGACAACGGCCTCGCTCAGGTGCTGCACAACCTGCCCGCCGGCAACTGGGAGGCCGGCGAGCGCGGCATCGGCTGCCACCCGGACCGGGTGGCCGAGTTCCGCGAAGGCGTGGCGCGCGCCATCGACTACGCCACGGCGCTGGGATGTCCGCAGGTCAACTGCCTGCTCGGCAAGCTGCCCGAGAGCGTCACGCCTGCCGATGCGCGCAAGGTCGTGGTCGACAACCTGCGCTTCGCGTCGAAGGAGTTGCTGGGTGCCGGCATCCGGCTGCTGATCGAGCCGATCAACACCTTCGACATTCCGGGCTTCTACCTGAGCCGCACCGACCAGGCGCTGGCGCTGATCGACGAAGTGGGCTCGCCCAACCTGCGGCTGCAGTACGACATCTACCACGCGCAGCGCATGGAAGGCGAACTCGGCAACACGCTGACGAAGAACATCGCCCGCATCGGCCACATCCAGCTGGCCGACAACCCCGGGCGCGGCGAGCCGGGCACGGGCGAGATCAACTACCCGTGGCTTTTCAAGCACATCGATTCGCTGGGCTATGCCGGCTGGATCGGCTGCGAATACAAGCCGCGCGGCACGACGGTCGACGGCCTCGGATGGCGCACGGCGCTCACCCAGTAATTCAGGACAAGGACAACTCGCGAAATGACGCAAACCAACGCACAGAAAATCGGTTTCATCGGCCTCGGCATCATGGGTGCGCCGATGGCAGGCCACCTGCTCGACGCGGGCCATCAGCTCTGGGTGAACACGCGCGGCGACGTGCCGCAGCCGCTGGCTTCGCGGGCGGAAGTCTGCGCGTCGGCCACGGAGGTGGCGCGGCAGGCGGACATCGTCTTCATCATGGTCCCGGACACGCCGGACGTGGAGCAGGTGCTGTTCGGCGAAGGCGGCGTGGCCGAGGGATTGTCCAAAGGCAAGGTGGTGGTCGATTGCAGCTCGATCGATCCGATCGCGACCAGGGGCTTCGCGCAGCGGATCATCGGCCTGGGCTGCGGCTATGTCGATGCGCCGGTCTCGGGCGGCGAGGTGGGCGCGAAGGCGGCGAGCCTCACGATCATGTGCGGCGGCGACGAAGGCACCTTCGGGCGCGTGCGGCCCCTGCTCGAGAAGATGGGCAAGAACATCACGCTGGTCGGCAACGTCGGCGACGGCCAGGTCTGCAAGGTGGCGAACCAGATCATCGTGGCACTCAACATCGCGGCGGTGGGCGAGGCCCTGGTGTTCGCCTCCAAGGCCGGCGCGGACCCGGCGAAAGTGCGGCAGGCGCTGATGGGCGGCTTTGCGTCATCGCGCATCCTCGAGGTGCATGGGGAGCGCATGATCAAGCGCACTTTCGCGCCGGGCTTCCGCATCGCACTGCACCAGAAGGACCTGAACCTGGCACTGCAAGGAGCGCGCTCGCTGGGAGTGGCGCTGCCGCAGACCGCGAGCGCGGCGCAGTTGATGAACGCCTGCGCGGCACTGGGGCATGGCCAGGAAGACCATTCGGCGCTGGTGCGTGCGCTGGAGGCGATGGCGCAGCATCCGGTGGCTGGTGAGCTATAGGGCCTGTTCTCCCTAGTTCCTGGGATCGCGGAAATAGGGAGGCCCTACCTCATTTCCTCTATCGCCTCGCGCACGCAGCGCGTGATGCTGCGCACCGCCACCGAATCCGGCCGCCCGGCGACGCGCAGGGCGCGGATCGGCACCGGGATGTGCGGCTCGAGGGTCAGCACATCGACCTTGCCGCGGTCCGCCGAGCCCGCGGTGCAGCCGTCGACCAGCGCCACGCCCAGGCCATGGTGCGCCATCGCCAGCGCCGCATGGTAGGTCTGCACCGTGACCACCGCCTGCTGGAAGCCGACGCCTGCCTGGCGGCAGGCCTGGCTCAGGCTGGTGCCTACCGGGTCCCGGCTGTCGAGGCCGACCACCGGCAGCTTGACCAGGTCGTGCAGGGCCACCGAGCCGTTGCGCAGCAGCGCCCGCGGCAGCAGGCCCTTGGGCGCGATGCAGACCATGCGGCTGTCGGCCAGCGCCTCCTGCGTCAGCGAGGGATGGACCGCCGGGCTGAAGGCAAAGCCGACATCGGCCTCCTGCAGCAGCAAGGCCGACATGATCTGCGGCGAATGCAGCGATTCGAGCGTCACCGCGATCGACGGGTGCTGCTCCCGGAAGCGCTTCAGCGCCCGCGGCAGCACCTCGTAGCTCAGCGCCAGCACGCTCAGGATGCGCAGCTCGCCGGCATCGCTGGCCGTGCGCAGGTTGGCAGCCAGCCGCTGCACTTCGTCGAGCTGCGCGAACAGCCGCTCGATGTGCGGGTAGAGCGCCAGCGCTTCCGTGGTCGGCGTGAGCCGGCCCTTGGCACGCTGGAACAGCGGAAAGCCGAGCTGGATCTCGGCATGCTGCAGCGTGCGGCTGACCGCAGGCTGCGTGATGTTGATCAGCCGCGCCGCCGCGCTCACGCTGCCCGTGAGCATGATGGCGTTGAAGACCTCGATGTGGCGCAGGCGCATGGATCAGGCCCTCAGGGGAGCCTGCGCCCCCTCAGAGGGGCGTGACCCACAGCGGATGGAGCCGGCGCAGCGAAATGCCAGGGATACCGCGGAACCGGCTTTGCCGGGCCGCTGGTATTGCCCCCTCGAGGGGCTGAGGTCCGCGGCTCCAAGCCTGCCTGCGCAGGCTTGGACGGACCCGAAGAGCCGCTGCCTCTGGCAGCGACTCGGGGCGCCGCAGGCGCTTCGGGGGTGTTTCATTCTTACGGCGCAGCGACCTTGCCGCGCGAGATGTCCATGATCAGCTGCGCCGACAGGGTCAGCCGCGGCTCGATCGAATCGACCAGCACGTACTCGGCGTCGGCCGAGTGGGCGCCGAAGCCCTGCAGGCCGAAGCGCTCGACCACCGCCGCCTTGGTCTTGAGCGCCGCGAACGCCGCATCGGTGCCGCCGCCGGCAACCTTGTCGTCCGCGCCCAGCTCCCGGCCCAGCGCCTTGTAGATCTGCTGCGCATGCTGCGCCAGCGCACGCGAGGCATCGTTGGCCTCGAGCGGCGGACGGCGGCGCTCGAACTTCATCTCGACCTTGGCCTGCGGGATCAGCTGCTTCTTCACGCGCTCCTGCACCTGCTGTTCGATGCGGTCGTAGTCGCTGACCTTCAGCACCCGCACGTCGGCGCCGGCCGTGGCGCTGGCCGGGATCACGTTGCGGTTGCTGCCCGCGCGCGAAATGGTCCAGTTCATCTTGAGACCGGTCGCCGGGTCCGACAGGTCGCGCATCTGCAGGATCTGGTGGGACAGCTCGTACAGCGCATTCACGCCCTGCTCCGGCGCCGAGCCCGCATGCGAGGCCTTGCCCGTGACGTTCAGCGTGACCGAAGCGATGCCCGCGGTGGCCAGCGAGAGCTTGTCGCCCTGGACCGGGGCGCCTTCGTAAGACATCACGACGTCGTGCTCGCCGCCCAGCCGCGTGATCAGTTGGCGGCCGCCGGGCGAACTGATCTCCTCGTCGCCATTGATCAGCACCGTGAGCGTGCCGTACTCCTTGAAGTCCATCGCCTTGAGCAGCGCCAGCGTATGGGCGATCACCGCGATGCCCTGCTTGTCGTCGGCGATGCCCAGGCCATAGGCCTTGTCACCCTCGACGCGGAAGGGCTGCTTGTTCAGCATGCCGATCTGGTAGACCGTGTCCATGTGGGCGATCAGCATGATCTTCTTCGTGCCCGTGCCCTTGAAGGTCGCGCGCATGACCTTGCCGATCTTCTCCGGCGTATCTTCCATGCGGTAGGCCTCGGCCGAGGGATCGATCAGCTCGACCTGGCCGCCGAGCGCCCGGAACCTGTCGGCGATCAGGTTGGCGATCTTGCCGAGGCCCTCGAGATCGCGGCTGCCGGATTCGATCGAGACCAACTGGTTCAGCGTCTCGAGCAGCGCGGGCTTCTCCTTGGCGGCCAGCGCGGCGATTCGTTCATCGGGGGCGGCCGACGCCAAGGTGCATGCGGCGGCGAGCGCAGCGAGCGCGAAGCCCCCGCGAGCGAAAGCGATTGCATTCTTCATCAACTCAGTCTCCAAAAAAACAATTCCAGAAACACCGCGGAACCGGCTTCGCCGGGCCGCTGGTGTTGCCCCCGGCAGGGGGTGGGCGGGCTACACGCAGTGAGCCCAACCTGGGGGCGAGCCAGATCTAGTGCGCCTTGTCCCAGTTGGGACCAAAGCCGATTTCCGCGAGCAGCGGAACCCTGAGGTCCGCCACGCCCGCCATGAGGCGCGGGATCTCGGTACGGACCCACTCGACTTCCTCTTCGGGAACCTCGAACACCAGTTCGTCGTGCACCTGCATGATCATCTTCGTGCCGCGCTGCTCGGCGTCGAGCACCTGCTGCACCTTGACCATGCTGAGCTTGATCAGGTCGGCCGCGGTGCCCTGCATCGGCGCGTTGATGGCAGCCCGCTCGGCGCCGCCGCGGCGCGGACCGTTGGGCGAGTTGATCTCGGGCAGGTAGAGCCGGCGGCCGAACACGGTCTCCACATAGCCCTTCTGCTTGGCCAGCGCCTTGGTCTCGTCCATGTAGATCTTCACGCCCGGGTAGCGCGCGAAGTAGCGCTCGATGTAGGAGGCTGCGGCCTTGGTCTCGATACCCAGGTTGCGCGCCAGCCCGAAGCTGCTCATGCCGTAGATCAGCCCGAAGTTGATCACCTTGGCGTAGCGGCGCTGCTCGCTCGACACCTGGTCGACCGGCACGCCGAAGACCTCGCCCGCGGTCGCGCGATGGACGTCGATGCCCTCGGTGAAGGCCCGCAGCAGCGATTCGTCGCCGCTGATGTGGGCCATGATTCGCAGTTCGATCTGCGAGTAGTCGGAACTCGCGATCACGCGGCCGGCCGGTGCCACGAACGCCTCGCGCACGCGCCGGCCTTCAGGCGTGCGGATCGGGATGTTCTGCAGGTTCGGGTCGTTGCTCGACAGCCGCCCGGTCACCGCCACCGCCTGCGCATAGTGCGTATGCACGCGGCCGCTGCGCGGATTGGCCAAGAGGCCCAGCTTGTCGGTGTAGGTACCCTTGAGCTTGGACAGCCCGCGATGCTCGAGGATCTTCGCCGGCAGCGGGAAATCCTCGGCCAGCTTCTCGAGCACCTCCTCGTCGGTGCTCGGGGCGCCGCTCGGGGTCTTCTTGACGACCGGCAGGCCGAGCTTGGTGAAGAACACCTCGCCGATCTGCTTCGGCGAACCGAGGTTGAAGGGCTGGCCCGCCAGCTCGTAGGCCTCCTGCTCGAGCGCCATGATGCGCTTGCCGAGCTCGTTGCTCTGCGACGCCAGCGTCGGCGCATCGATCAGCACGCCGTTGCGCTCGATGCGGTAGAGCGTCTCGCTGGAGGCCATTTCGAGCTCATAGATGAAGCGCAGCTTCTCGTCGGCTTCGAGCCGCGGCCACAGCACGCGGTGCACGTCGAGCGTCTGGTCGGAGTCCTCGCAAGAGTATTCGGCCGCCTTGTCGATCGCCACCTGGCTGAAGGAAATCTGGTGCGCGCCCTTGCCGCACAGGTCCTCGTAGTCGATGCCGCTGCGGCCCAGGTGGCGCTCGGCCAGGCTGGCCAGGCCATGCGGCTTGTGGACCTCGAGCACGTAGCTCTGCAGCATGGTGTCGTGCGCATAGCCCTGCACCTCGATGCCGTGGTTGGCGAACACATGGCGGTCGTACTTGACGTGCTGGCCCAGCTTCTTCTTCGCGCCGTTTTCCAGCCAGGGCCGGAGCTTCTCGAGCACCGCCTCGCGCGGCAGCTGCGCCGGCGCGTCGGGGTAGTTGTGGGCCACCGGAACGTAGGCCGCCTCGCCGGGCTTGACGCTGAAGCTCAGGCCGACGATCTCGGCGCGCATCTCGTCGAGCGAGGTGGTCTCAGTGTCGAGCGCGACCAGCTCGGCGGCCTCGATCTTCGCCAGCCAGGCGTCGAAGGCCTCCCAGGTCATGACCGTGTCGTAGGCCAGGTTGCTGACCTTCTCGGCGGCCTCGAAGGCCGGGTCGCTGAACAGGTCCGGACCGGCCTCGGCGCCCTTGCGCTTCGGGGTCTGCCCGACCAGCTCGGGCGGCACCGCATGCGCCTCGAGCGTCTTCACCAGGCTCTTGAAGCCGTATTGCTCGTAGAACTCCTTGAGCGCATCGGTCTGCTGCGTGCCGATCGCGATCGCATCGAGCGCCGGCAGGCCGCTCACGTGCTCGCCGAGCTCGCAGTCGGTGCGGATCGTGACCAGGCGCCGGCCCTGGGGCAGCCATTCGAGCGCCTTGCGCAGGTTCTCGCCGGCCTGCCCCTTGACCTCGGCGGCGCGGGCGATCAGGGCTTCGAGCGAGCCGTATTCGAGCAGCCACTTGGCCGCCGTCTTCGGGCCGACCTTCTCGACGCCGGGCACGTTGTCCACGGTGTCGCCCACCAAGGTCTGGTAGTCGATCATCAGGCTCGGCGGCACGCCGAATTCGGCCGTCACGCCCGCCACGTCGCGCTTCTTGCCGTTCATGGTGTCGATGATCGTGATGTGCTCGTCGACCAGCTGGCTCAGGTCCTTGTCGCCGCTCGAGACGATCACCTCGATGCCCTGGCTCGCCGCCGTCCGGGCCAGGGTGCCGATCACGTCGTCGGCCTCGACGTCCGGCACGCAGAGCACCGGCCAGCCGAGCATCCGGACCACCCGGTGGATCGGCTCGACCTGGCTGCGCAGGTCGTCCGGCATCGGCGACCGGTTGGCCTTGTACTCGGGGTACCAGTCGTCGCGGAAGGTCTTGCCGGGGGCGTCGAAGACGCAGGCCGCGTAGTCGGCCCGCACCTCGCGCCGCAGCGCCTGCATCATGTTGATCATTCCGCGGATGGCCCCGGTGGCCGGGCTGCTGTTGTCGCCGGGAACGGCGCGCAGATCGGGCATCGCGTGGAAGGCGCGATAGAGGTAGCTCGATCCGTCGACGAGCAGCAGCGTTTTCTTGTCGGTCATCAAGGCATTTTGCCGTGCCGCGCGGCCTGCTCCCGAAGACGGAAAAGTTCGGCACATGCTTCTATCCCCCAACCGGTCACGGACCTACAATCCAAAACATGTCCTCCTCCCTGCTCCTCGTTCGCCGCGCAAGCCTCGCCACGCTGGCGCTGGCCTGCGCCGCGCCCTCGGCTGTCGTTCTTGCGCAGAATCCGGCGCCCCCGGCCCCGGCGCCCGCCCAGGAACAGCAAGACCCGGACAAGGCGGCCGGCCGCCAGAACCAGCGGATCCAGCGCATCCGCACCGAGGACAGCGGCGCCACCATCGACGAGCTGCGCGTCGGCGGCCAGACCCAGGACATCACGGTCAAGCCCAAGAACAACGCGCCGGCCTACCAGGTCATGCCCAACGCGGAGGAACGCGTGCGCAACCAGGGCCAGTCCGACTCCAGCGCGGGCGAAGGCGGCTCGCGCGTCTGGTGGAACGTCTTCAAGTTCTGAGCGCGCAGTGGCGGTTTTCACGGAAGTCGGATTCGACGAGGCGGACGCGCTCGTTCAGCGCCTGGGCCTGGGGCCGCTGACCGCCCTCAAGGGCATCGAGGGCGGCATCGAGAACACGAACTATTTCGCCAGCACCGAGTCCGGCGAGTTCGTCCTGACCCTGTTCGAGCGCCTGGGCGCCGAACAGCTCCCCTACTACCTCTGCCTGATGAAGCACCTGGCGGCCCGCGGCATCCCGGTGCCCGAGCCGGTGGCCGATCCGGCCGTCGCGCCGCCCCAGGGCCATCCGCTGTCGATCCCGGCCAACGCCCCCTGCGAGCTGCTGCACACGGTGGCCGGCAAGCCGGCGGCGGTGGTCCAGCGCCTGAACGGCAAGAGCGAACTGGCCCCGTCGGAAGCGCACTGCGCCGAACTCGGGCGGCTGCTGGCCCGCATGCACCTGGCGGCCCGGGATTACCCTCGCATCCAGCCCAACCTGCGCGGCCTGGCGTGGTGGAACGACACCGCACCGGTGGTGCTGCCCTACCTTGGCGCCGCCCAGAGCTCGCTGCTGCGCAGCGAGTTGGCCTACCAGAACCACGTGGCCGAATCCTCAGCCTATGCGGCGCTGCCGCGCGGGCCGGTGCATGCCGACCTGTTCCGGGACAACGCCATGTTCGACACCCACGCCAGCGCCGACGCGCCGCGGCTCACCGGCGTGTTCGATTTCTATTTCGCCGGCGCCGACAGCTGGCTGTTCGACCTCGCCGTGTGCCTGAACGACTGGGCGATCGAGCTCTCCACCGGCCGCCACGATGCCGCCCGCGCCGACGCCCTGCTGGCCGCCTACGGCACCGTGCGTCCGCTCACCGGCGCCGAGCGCGCACTGCTGCCCGCCATGCTGCGGGCCGCGGCGCTGCGCTTCTGGATCTCGCGGCTGTGGGATTTCCACCTGCCGCGCGAGGCCAGCATGCTGAAGGCCCATGACCCGACCCACTTCGAGCGCGTGCTGCGGCAACGCGCCCACGCCACTTTCGACATTGCGCCCGGCGCCAACGCGCTGGCTGCCTGACCGGACCCGATGAAACTCAACCTCGTACCGGCACGCACCGGCGTGCTCTGGGTCCGCGCGGGGCTCAAGGCCTTCGCGAAGCAGCCGCTGGCCTTCATCTCGCTGTTCTTCTTCTTCATGGCGATGGTGTCCATCGCCTCGCAACTGCCGCTTATCGGGGCCGCCCTCGCGCTGATGCTGCTGCCGACCATGACGCTGGGCCTCATGGCGGCCGCGCAGCAGGCCTCCGGCCCCGAGAAACCGCCCGCGGGCACCGTGTTCCTGGCGGCGCTGAATGCGGTGCGCGCCGACATCCGGCCGATGGCGGTGCTGGGTGCCCTGTACGCGGGATTGTTCCTGGGCGTGATGGCGATCTCGGCGCTCGCCGACGGCGGCCAGTTCGCCCGCGTCTACCTGCTCGGCGGCCCGCTCACGCGGGAGCTGGCCGAATCGACCGAATTCCAGGTCGCGCTGTGGATCGCCATGGGCCTCTACCTGCCCCTGTCACTGGCCTTCTGGCATGCGCCGGCGCTGGTCCACTGGCACCGCGTGCCGCCGGCCAAGAGCCTGTTCTTCAGCTTCGTGGCCTGCTTCAAGAACTTCGGCGCCCTCACCGTCTTCGGCCTGGCCTGGTTCGGCGTCTTCATCGGCGCCGGCATCGTGCTGAGCCTGCTCGCAAGCCTGCTGGTGGCGGTCGGCGCCATGGCCAGCGAAGGCGCCGCGGCGATCGGCGGTGCGCTGATGATCGGCGGCGCGCTGGTGATGGCCGCGATGTTCTTCACCAGCACCTGGTTCACCTTCAGGGACAGTTTCACGGAATAGGCTCGCCCCCCAGGTTGGCTCACTGCGTGTAGCCGCCCACCCCCCTACCGGGGGGCAACACCAGCGGCCCGGCGAAGCCGGTTCCGCGGTGTTTCACCAACGGGCCTGGCTGCGCCGGCCGGGGTCAGACGGGCGTGAGCTTGGCCACCGACAGGGCCAGCCACTTGATGCCGTGGCGCGGGAAATTCACCTGCGCGCGGGCGTCGTCGCCGCTGCCTTCGAGCGCGGTCACGGTGCCTTCGCCGAACTTGTTGTGGAAGACCTGCATGCCCGAGCGCAAGCCGTGCGAAGGTGCGGCCTTCTGCGGCGGGACCGGCGGGCTGGCGAAACTGTCCTTGCTGAAAGCTCCGGCGCCGCCCCGCGTGGTCGCGTAGCCGCCGCCGTAGCCGAAGGCCGAAGGCGTGAAGCCCATGTTCTTCGGCGTCAGCCATTTGAGCGCGCCCTCGGGTAGCTCGTCGAAGAAGCGGCTCTTGAGGTTGTAKCGGGTCTGGCCGTGCAGCATCCGGGTCTGCGAGTGGCTCATGTAGAGCCGCTGGCGCGCGCGCGTGATCGCCACGTACATCAGCCGCCGTTCTTCCTCGAGGCCCTCGTTGTCGCTCATCGAGTTCTCGTGCGGAAACAGGCCCTCTTCCATGCCGGTAATGAATACGCAGTCGAACTCGAGGCCCTTGGCCGCATGCACCGTCATCAGCTGCACAGCGTCCTGGCCGGCCTGGGCCTGGTTGTCGCCCGATTCCAGCGCCGCATGGGTCAGGAAGGCGGCCAGCGGGCTCAGGGTTTCGCCGGTCTCGGCGTCGGGAGCCAGCGGCTCGTCGAGCAGCGGCCGGTTCGGGTCCAGCCCCTGGCTGGCCGGCGACTGGCGCAGCTCGTCGACCGGCAGCGCCACCGCGTCGCGGCCGAAACCCTCCWGCGTGACGAAGCTTTCGGCCGCATTCACCAGTTCTTCCAGATTCTCGATCCGGTCGGCGCCCTCGCGATCGGCCTTGTAGTGCTCGATCAGGCCGCTGTGGTCGAGCACCAGCTCGATGATCTCGCGCAGCGACAGGCCCTGCGTCTGCTCGCGCAGCACGTCGATCTTTGCCACGAAAGCCGTCAGGTTGCTGCCGGCCTTGCCGCCGACCGCACTCACGGCGTCGTGCATCGACCGTCCGGCGGCGCGGGCCGCGTCCTGCAATTGCTCGATGCTGCGTGCCCCGATGCCGCGCGGCGGGAAGTTGACGATGCGCAGGAAGCTGGTGTCGTCGTCCTTGTTCTCGAGCAGGCGCAGGTAGGCCAGCGCGTGCTTGATCTCGGCCCGCTCGAAGAAGCGCAGGCCGCCGTACACGCGGTACGGCACCGCGGCATTGAAGAGCGCCGTTTCGATCACCCGGCTCTGGGCATTGCTGCGGTACAGCACGGCCATTTCCTTGCGGTCGATGCCGTCGCGCACCAGCTGGCGCATCTCCTCGACCATCCACTGCGCCTCGGCGAAATCGCTGGTCGCCTCGTAGACGCGCACCGGCTCGCCCGGGCCCTGGTCGGTGCGCAGGTTCTTGCCCAGCCGCTTGGTGTTGTGGCTGATCAGCGCATTGGCCGAATCGAGGATGTTGCTGTAGCTGCGGTAGTTCTGCTCGAGCTTGATCTGGTGCGAAACGTCGAATTCGCGCACGAAGTCGGCCATGTTGCCCACCCGCGCGCCACGGAAGGCATAGATGCTCTGGTCGTCGTCGCCGACCGCGATCACGCTGTTGTCGCCCGGCGTGAAGCGGCCCTCGGCCGTGGTGCCCGAGAGCATCTTGATCCAGGCGTACTGCAGCCGGTTGGTGTCCTGGAACTCGTCGATGAGGATATGGCGGAAGCGCCGCTGGTAGTGCTCGCGCACCGGGTCGTTGTCGCGCAGCAGCTCGTAGCTGCGCAGCATCAGCTCGCCGAAGTCGACCACGCCCTCGCGCTGGCACTGCTCCTCGTACAACTGGTAGAGCTCGATCTTCTTGCGGTCGTCGTCGCTGCGGGCCTCGACGTCGCGCGGACGCAGGCCGTCTTCCTTGGCGCCGGCGATGAACCACTGGGTCTGCTTGGCCGGAAAGCGCTCGTCGTCGACGTTGAACTGCTTCATCAGCCGCTTGATGGCCGAGAGCTGGTCCTGCGTATCCAGGATCTGGAAGGTGGACGGCAGGTTGGCGAGCTTCCAGTGGGCGCGCAGGAAGCGGTTGCACAGGCCGTGGAAGGTGCCGATCCACATGCCGCGCACGTTGACCGGCAGCATCGCGCCCAGCCGGGTCATCATTTCCTTGGCGGCCTTGTTGGTGAARGTGACRGCCAGGATGCCGCCCGGCGACACCTGGCCGGTCTGCAGCAGCCAGGCGATGCGGGTGGTCAGCACCCGGGTCTTGCCGGAACCGGCGCCAGCCAGGATCAGGGCGTTGCCGGCCGGAAGCGTGACGGCGGCACGCTGCTCCGGGTTGAGGTTGTGAAGCAGCGGCGACGCGGCTGGCGCGTGGCCCGTGGCCTCGGGCGCGCCGGAAAACAAATCATGGGGGAGCATGCGCCCATTGTAGGAAGCTGCCCCTGCCAGCGGCAGGTCTAGGTCCGGAGGCGCCTGCCGCGGGTCGGCGATGCCGCGTGGCGCAGGCCGTCGACGGCGTCGGACTCGAAGCGCTGCCACAGCGCATCCTGCCGCTGCAGCGCTTCGCCGACCTCGACCTGCCGGCGCTGCGCCACCGCCGACACCAGTGCATTGCAGAGGAAGAAGGCTGCCGTGTACGAATCGAAGGGCGACGCATTGGCCGTGCCCACGATCAGGCAATGCTCCGCGTGCGCGACCACCGGGGCGGCTGCGCTGTCGGTGATCGCCAGCACTGTGCAGCCCTGTTCGCGGAACTGCTGGGCCGCCAGCAGCGCGCCGCTGGAATAGCGGCGGATGCTGAACACCAGCAACATGTCGGTCGGCTCGATCCATAGCAGTCGATCGACCGCGAACGGCGCGCCTGAACCGAGTTCTTGCACGCGCGGGCGACACAGGTTGAGATGGGTCGTGAGGTAGGTCGATACCGGGGCGCTGTTCTTCTCGGCGAGCACGAACAGCCTTCCTTCGCTGCGGCCGATCGCGTTCACCATGCCCTCGAACGCCACCATATCCAGGGCCTGGCGCGTGGCGGTGATGTTGTGCTGGTCGTGCAGCAACGCATCGTCGACGCATTCCGCCAGGTTCCGATCGCCGCCGATCGTGGCGGTGGCGCGCTGCGCAGGAGTCTGCAGCAGTGCAGTCACCTCGGATCGCGCCTCGCGCCGGACCTCCGCCAGGCTGTCGTAACCGAGCTTGGAAACGAGGCGCACCACGGTGGATGCGCTGGTGCCGGAACGCGCCGCAATCACGGCGGCCGGGTCCAGCAGACCGTCCGGGTAGTGACGCAGAACGTCGTCGGCCAAGGCACGCTCGCTGGCCGTGAGGGAGGAGGCGTGGAGCACCAGCCGTTCAGTCAGCAGCATGAGAGCCATCCATGAAGACGTTTTTCGGAAATGTCTGAGTATGCAAGGCATTGCAATGTATGTTGCAAGAAAATATCATCATTGGCATATCTATTTCAGAAAGGGCTATGTCCATGCAGGTGCAAGACGGAGCGCACACGACCGCGATCCAGGCCCAGTTGGTCGACTGGCTGGCAGCGCAGGAAGGCGCCATGCGGGCCTTGTTCCAGCAGATCGTGGACATGGACAGCGGCAGTGGCCATGTCGAGGGAGTGAATCGGGTGGCCGCTACGCTGGCGGCACGGCTCGAGGCAGCGGGCATGCACGTGCGGATGGCCGATCTGCCCGGCTACGGCAACTGCCTGCACGCGCGCGTGCCGCAGGAACCCGACACCGGACCTGGCCACATCCTCCTGCTGGGCCACATGGACACCGTGTTTCCCGTAGGAACCGCCGCCAGCCGCCCATGGCGCGTGGAAGACGGACGCGCCTACGGACCCGGCGTCGCCGACATGAAGTCGGGCCTGGTCATGAACACCTTCGTGGCAGAGGCCTTCGCGCGCTTCGGCGGCCATCCGGCTCCCTTGCAGTTGTTCTTCACATGCGACGAGGAAGTCGGCTCCCCCGCCTCGCGCGAGATGATCCGCGAGGTGGCGGCTGGCGCCCGCGCAGTACTGAATGCCGAGCCTGGCCGCATCAGCGGCAACGTAGTGACGGCCCGCAAGGGCTCCTATCACATCGAATTCGAAGTGATGGGCGTTGCGGCCCATGCCGGCGTAAACCCGGCCCAGGGCGCCAGCGCCATCGCCGCGCTGGCGCACAAGACGCTGGCCCTGCACGCGCTGACCGAATCGCAACCCGGCGTGCTGTTGAACGTGGGCTTTGTCGAGGGCGGCATGGCCGCCAACGTCATCGCACCGCACGCGCGGGCGCAGCTCGACCTGCGCTATGCCGCCGAAACCGACATGGACTCGCTGCTCGGCCAGGTGAAGAAGATCATCGAGGCCGAATCACTGCCCCGCACCAGCGGCCGCATCGTCAGGCAGACCGGCACGCTGCCGATGAGCCGCACGCCGGATGCGCTGCTGCAGCTGTACCAGCGCTGCGCCCGGCGATCCGGCTTCTCGGTCGAAGGCGAATTCACCGGCGGCGCGGCCGACAGCGGCATCACTTCGTCGATGGGCATCCCGACGCTGTGCGCGCTGGGGCCGGTCGGCGGCTATCCGCACAGCGAGCGCGAGTTCTGCGACCTGGCGACCTTGGTGCCGCGAGCGCAGGCCCTGGCCCGGACCATCCTCGCGCTGGACTGACCTGCGCCACACCTCCTGTTTTGATCTTTCACCTGCATCGGAGAGCAACGACATGAACCATCGACGATTCCCCGCGACCGCCACACAGCCCTTGACCCGCCGCCGAATCCTCGGCGCCGGAGTGACCCTGGCCGGCTTGTCGGCCTGGCCCGCATTCGCCAACACGAGGTACCCATCGCGGCCGATCACGCTCGTGGTTCCCTTCCCGCCCGGCGGCTCCGTCGACGTGATGGCGCGCCAGTACGCCGACCCCTTGGGCCAGTTGCTGCGCGTGCCGATCGTCATCGAGAACAAGGCCGGCGCCGGCGGTTCTATCGGCGCCCAATTCGTGGCGCGCGCCAAGCCCGATGGCTACACGCTGGTCGTGTCATCGCAAAGCAGCCACCTGGCCAATCCGCTGGTCCAGCCCAACCTGGCCTATGACCCGATCAAGGACTTCGACAACATCGCGCTGCTTGGCCGCCAGCCGAACGTCCTGCTGGTGCACCCCAGCCTGCCAGTGCGCAACTTCGCGGAGTTCGTGGCCTACATGAAGGCGAATCCGGGAAAACTCAACTTCTGTAGTGCCGGCGCGGGCAGCATGGGCCAGCTGAACGTGGAGATGATGCAGCTGGCGCTAGGCACCCAGGCCGTTCACGTGCCGTACCGAGGCGGCTCGCCGCTGATCACGGCGGTGCTCGGCAACGAAGTCCAGTTCGCGCTCGACAACCTGGTGATCTTCCTGCCACACATCCAGGCCGGCAAGCTGCGCGCGCTGGCCGTGGCGTCGCCCACGCGCATCGCGCAGCTGCCGGATGTGCCGACCTTCGCCGAACTGAGCCATCCGAAGCTCAACCAGACCTCCTGGACCGGCATCGCCGCCCCCGCTCATACGCCACATGCCGTGGCGCAGGCCCTCCACAAGGCGATCCGCAGCGCCGCCACGCAGCCTGCCATGATCGAGGCACTTCAGTCGCGAGGCGTGATCCCGCCCGAAGAGATGACGCCCCAGGGGCTGGAGCAGATGATGTCCGAACGGCTGGTCGCCTACGGCGAAGTCGTGCGGCAAGCCAACGTGCGCCCCGAATAGACTTTGGCGGCCCGGCCCTTTGGCCATGCAAGGGTCGGGGGAGCGGGTAGAATCAATCACCGGGCCCAAGTTTCTTGACGTCCGGTTTTTTTGCGCCTGCGCACCGCGGGGCACGGCAGCGCCGCCACGGCGCGCCCGCAAATCCGGTCTCCAAGCCAAGCGCCCCATCGCCGCCGAAATCCTTCGGCGACGACCTTTTCAGGAGCTTGGAATCTCATGCAAATCTTCGACTACGACAACATCCTCTTGCTGCCCCGCAAATGCGTGGTGGAAAGCCGCTCGGAGTGCGACGCCAGCGTCACGCTGGGCGGCCGCAGCTTCCGCATCCCGACGGTGCCCGCCAACATGAAGACGGTGGTCGACGAGACCATCTGCACCTGGCTGGCGAAGAACGGCTACTTCTATGTGATGCACCGCTTCGACCTCGACAACCTCAAGTTCGTCAAGGACATGCACGCCCAGGGCGTGTTCGCCTCGATCTCGCTGGGGGTCAAGAAGCCCGACTACGACACGGTCGACCAGATGGTCGCCGCCGGCCTCGAGCCCGAGTACATCACGATCGACATCGCGCACGGCCATGCCGACGGCGTGAAGAACATGATCGGCTACCTCAAGAAGAAGCTGCCCAAGGCCTTCGTGATCGCGGGCAATGTCGGCACGCCCGAGGCCGTGATCGACCTCGAGAACTGGGGCGCCGATGCGACCAAGGTCGGCATCGGCCCGGGCAAGGTCTGCATCACCAAGCTGAAGACCGGCTTCGGCACCGGCGGCTGGCAGCTGTCGGCGCTCAAGTGGTGCGCGCGCGTGGCGACCAAGCCGATCATTGCCGACGGCGGCATCCGCGACCACGGCGACATCGCCAAGAGCATCCGCTTCGGCGCCTCGATGGTGATGATCGGCTCGCTGTTCGCGGGCCACGAGGAATCGCCCGGCAAGACGGTCGAGGTCGACGGCGTCCTCTTCAAGGAGTACTACGGCTCGGCCAGTGACTTCAACAAGGGCGAGTACAAGCACGTCGAAGGCAAGCGCATCCTGGAGCCGATCAAGGGCAAGCTGGCCGACACGCTGATCGAGATGGAACAGGACATCCAGAGCTCCATCAGCTATGCGGGTGGACGCAAGCTGATGGACATCCGCAAGGTCAACTATGTCATGCTCGGTGGGGACAACGCCGGCGAACACCTTCTGATGTAGAGCGCGCGCGCCCACTTCGTGTGGGTCGCTGCCCCCCGAGGGGGCCGCAGGCCACCTTGGGGCGGCCCGGCGCCGGCCTGGATCGCCCCCACGCGCCCCCACTTCGTGTGGGTCGCTGCCCCCCCGAGGGGGCCGCAGGCCACCTTGGGGCGGCCCGGCGCCGGCCTGGTCCCCTCAGGCCTCGAGCAGTTGCACCGCCAGCCGGTGCAGCCGATGCGCCGGATCGGCCAGCGCGTCCAGGATGCTGAAATGGTGGCGCCCCGGCATCAGTTCGCACACCGGCACCGTGCGCGCGCCCCAGGCGTCGCGGATCAGCGCGTTCTGGCGCTTGAACTCCTCGCTCTCGTCGCCACCGGCGACCGCCCAGAGCCGGCCGTGCGCCGGTGCCGGCCACAGCGCCGGGCTCAGCCGCCGCGCCGATGCGTCCGTCAGGCGCAGTACGTCGGCGATGAAGGGCGCGTGCTGAAGAGGCCGCAGGTCGTGCACGCCCGAGATCGACAGCGCGTTGCGCACCAGCTGCGCGGGCAGGTCCGGCGCCACCGATTTCCAGTCGCAGCCCAGCAGCATCGCCGCCAGGTGCCCGCCGGCCGAATGGCCCGCGACCGTGATCCGCGACGGATCCCCGCCGTGCGCCGCGATGTGGCGCCAGGTCCATGCCAGCGCGCGCACCATCTGCAACGCGATGTCCTCGATGCCGACCGGCTGCTCGGGCGTCCCCGGGCACAGCGCATAGTTCGGCAGCACGACGCAGACGCCGCGGTCGTGGAAGGCGCGGACGATGAAGGAATGCTGGCTCTTGTCGAGCGAGCGCCAGTAGCCGCCATGGATGAACACCAGCACCGGCGCATTCGGCGCCGGCGCCGGGAACACGTCCAGGGTCTCGGCCGGCCCGTCGCCAAAGCGCAGGTCGAGCTGGCAAGGCAGCGCGCCGCGGGTCGCGGCGGAATCCGCCGCCCAGCGCTCGAAATAGGCGGGATGGTCCGGCACCAACGCGCGATTGTTGTACATGCGGTCCAGCCAGGCGGGATCGTACGAGGCCATCGGTTCATGCTCCAGGGTTTGCGAGGCGCGCATCTTGGCACGGCCACGCGGTCGTGCAAACGGGTGCCGGTTCTGGTTAGAATTCAACTTGCGTTGGGGGGGTAGCTCAGCTGGGAGAGCGCCGCGTTCGCAATGCGGAGGTCGTGAGTTCGATCCTCATCCTCTCCACCAACATTTCAGCATTCATGCGGGTTCCGGGACCACTTGGCCCCATTGCCGCCGTATGGAACCCCTCTTTCGTGCAATGTGATCCTCCTGGTGCCCTCAGGGCACCAGCGACGCGGTGCGACCACGGGACAGCCGGTCAGTGCGAGGCATCGGCGGCTCCCTCCACTTCGGGCGAGGCGTGCCTCGCCGGATCGGCTTTCGGCTTCTTCGCCGCCGAGAGAGGACCGCCGCGACCAGGGCGATGACGAAGGTGCGCAGGGCGATCCCGCGCAGCACCTTCTCGTCGAGACCGTGGGTGAGCCTGGCGAAGGGCCCGATGATCTTGAGCGGCCCGAGCATGACGAACAACACGGTGAAGATGCCACCCAGGCCCAGAAGCGAATGGGTCTCGAGCATGGCGGCCTCCCCGGCGCTAATCGCGCTCGCCGCGGACCACCGCCGGCGGCGTCCAGCGGCCTTCCATCGCCGCGGGCTCCGGCCAGTAGGCGCGGATGTAGAGCGAGAACTCGCTGGCGTTCCCGGCCGGTGCCGGCAGCCAGTTGCTTTCGTTCTCGGCGCCCGGCGACGTCGACTGCACATGGATCGTCAACGAGCCATCGGCGGCGAAGCGCAGCGCCCGGCTCTTCGTCCCCACCGAGCAGCGCCCGAGTGCGTTGGGCTCGAAGAAATGGTGGCCGTTGTAGAGCGTCAGCGACCAGAAGCCCTTGACCGGCGGCAGCGCCCCGCGCGCGAAAGTCAGGGTGTAGCGCCCGGCGCCGC
Source organism: Variovorax sp. P1_H2 (assembly GCF_056405295.1). Classification (NCBI taxonomy): domain Bacteria; kingdom Pseudomonadati; phylum Pseudomonadota; class Betaproteobacteria; order Burkholderiales; family Comamonadaceae; genus Variovorax; species Variovorax sp. P1_H2. Next base: position 27,908 of record NZ_JBFUCJ010000029.1, read on the forward strand.
GCAGGCGCATGCCGTCCCGGTCCAGGTCCTGGTAGTAGTACTGGGTCTCGTTGGGCTTGTTGACGAAGATGTTCGACTTGGCAACGGCCGTGCGCGTGAAGTAGTCGGCGCCGAAGCAGGCGCCATTCGAAATCGTCGACCAGTGGTGCGGCAACGGCCGCCCGTAGTTTCGGAACTCGAACAGCGGCTCGACCAGTTCCCGTTCGGCCGCCACCACCGCCTGGTCGAAGACCTGCTTGAGGCGGGCATCCCTCGCAGCCGCAGCCGCCACTGCCAGCAYCTGCGCATAGCGCGCCGATTCGCCCGGCAAGGGCCTCGCATCGGCCAGCGCGGCGGGCAGGTCCTGCAGGAAATTCTCCGGCGGCACCCAGCGCGTCTCCGCGTCCCCGGGATCCGCCGCGCTCGGCAGCACCGGGAGCTTGCGCCAGTCGGTGATCTTCATCCGGCCGTCGAACTCGGCCACCGGGTAGAGGCCGATCCGGTTGATGACCGACTGCACCGCCTGCAGGTCTTGCGCCGTGTCGTCGCGGAACACCCGCGGGATCACCACCCCGGTGCCGGTCTGCGAGACGAACACGCGGCGAATCCCCGGCGGCACCGTGCCGATCCAGTTCGGCCCGACCAGCAGATAGAAGCCGGGCGCGGTGCCGTACATGCTGCCCAGCTCGGCGAAGCTGTCGGTGCGCGAATCCACCACCTGGAAGACCCAGAAGCGATCGCCGAAATCGGGCACCTGCAGCACCACCGGCGACCGGTCCAGCGCGACGATGCCGTTGCCGTACACGACGTCCTGGTTCGGGCAGGCCACCGCGCGCTCGGCCGGATCAACGTAGTCGCTCAGCATGGTCAGGCTGTTGTTCGGCCCGACCGGCAGCACGCCGCCCAGCAGCATCGGATGCGGCAGGCGTCCGAAGGCGACGCGGCGGTTGTACACGTTGACGATCGGCCAGGCCCAGAAGAACGCATCGCGCGCCACCAGACGCACGTAGTCGTCGCTGAGCCGGGTCTCGTGGTCGGGCCCCGGAACTGCCTGCGGCATGCTCATCTCCTGCAGCGGGAAGCACTCGATCCGGCCTCGCTGGAAGCTCGGGCTGGCCCGGCTGCCGAGGCGGGGACGCGGTTTGGCCCGGCTCATGGCGCTGGCCTCGATTCGACCGCGCTCGTTCAGGTCGAACCGCCCACCGACGCTTCGGCCATCTTCGCCAGCGCGTCGTCGATCGTGAAGGTGTTGGGCTTCTGCACCGGCGGGAACTCCTTGAAGGTGGCCGCGAATTTGTCGGCGATCGCATAGGCGCCGTACAGGATGTACGCGTGGTACAGCATCCACTCGTAGTAGGAGTTGGAGGTGATGTCGGCGCGCTCGAACGGATCGGTTCGCAGGTTGAATATCTTCGGCAGCCGCAGGCGTACGAAGGGCTCGGCCCAGACGCCCAGCGTGCCGGCCAAGCGCTGCTCCATGAAGACCACCTTCCAGTTGTCGTAGCGCAGGCCGAGGATGTCGCCGTCGTCGCTGATATAGACGAAGAGCTTGCGCGGACTCTCCTTCTCCTTGCCCGTGATGTGCGCCAGCAGGCTGAAGCCGTCGATGTGGTTCTTGTATTTGCGCCCGATCGCGGTCACGCCTTTCTTGAGCTTCTCGACGATGTCGGGCTCGCCCGCCATTTCGAGAAAAGTCGGCAGCCAGTCGTGGTGCTGCACGATGCCGTTCGACACGCTGCCGGCGGGAACATGGCCCGGCCAGCGCACCACCATCGGAACGCGGAAGGCGCCTTCCCAGTTGGTGTTCTTCTCGCTGCGGAAGGGCGTCATCGCGCCGTCGGGCCAGCTGTTCATGTGCGGCCCGTTGTCGGTCGAATACATCACGAAGGTGTCTTCGCTGATGCCGAGCTCGTCGAGGTAGTCGAGCATCTCGCCCACGTTCTTGTCGTGGTCGATCATCGTGTCGTGGTAGGGCGACTGCCAGCGCCCGGCCTGACCCAGGCTCTCCTTCTTGGTGTGCGTGAACATGTGCATGTGGGTGAAGTTGAGCCAGACGAAAAAGGGCTTGCCGGCCTCATGCTGCTTACCGATGAACTTCTTGGCCTCGGCAGCGAAGTCGTCGTCGCAGGTCTCCATGCGCTTCGTGGTGAGCGGACCGGTGTCCTCGATCTTCTGCTTGCCGACGCGACCCCAGCGCGGCTCCTCGGTCGGGTCGTCGACATCGGTCGCATAGGAGTGGACCACGCCGCGCGGGCCGTAGTTCTTCTTGAAGTTGGGGAAGTCCTTGTCCGGGTAGTAGTCGTACATCTCCGGCTCTTCCTCGGCATTCAGGTGATAGAGGTTGCCGTAGAACTCGTCGAAGCCGTGGTTGGTGGGCAKATGCCCGTTGCGATCGCCCAGGTGGTTCTTGCCGAACTGGCCGGTGGCATAGCCCTGGTTCTTGAGCAGCGCCGCGATCGTGACGAGCTCCGTGTTCATGCCGATCGGGGCCGCCGGAATGCCGACCTTCGAGAGGCCGGTGCGGTAGACGCTCTGGCCCGTGATGAACGACGAGCGGCCCGCGGTGCAGGACTGCTCGCCGTAGGAATCCGTGAACTTCATCCCCTCCCTGGCCAGGCGATCGATGTTCGGCGTCTGGTAGCCCATCAGGCCATGCGTATAGCAACTGAGATTGGCGATGCCGATGTCGTCGCCCCAGATCACGAGGATGTTGGGCTTCTTGGCACCGGATGGACTGGCAGCGGGCTTCTTGGACGCCATGTCGGACTCCTGGTTGGGGTTTGCGTACAGGCGCGGGCGACGATGCCGGGCGCCGGAAGGAGCCCACAGCATGCGCATCCCGGAAACAAAGCGCACTTGTCCCAAGGTGCCGTGCCGCTTGCCCCTTGGTGCAAGTCCGCCCGGCACCGGGGCATGCGCCGCTCAGGCGTCGAGCGTGAGGTGCTGCCCGTGCAGCGCGGCGGCGGCCGGCGAGGCCAGGAAGGCCACGGTCTGTGCCGCCACCGCGGTCGGCACCCACCGGTCCGGGTTGGCAGCCGGCATGGCTTGCCGGTTGGCCGGCGTGTCGAGCACGCTGGGCGCGATGCTGTTGACCGCGATGCCGTGCGGCGCCAGCTCGGCCGCCGAGGCCTCGACCAGGCGCTGCAGCGCGCTCTTCGAGGCGATGTAGGCGGCCATGGCGGCGGCGCCGCGGGCGGCGGTCTTGGCGGAGACCGCGACCACCCGGCCGGCCTTGCGCGCGATCATCGCGGGCACCAGCGCCTGCGTCACGGCGACGAAGGACCAGGCGTTGAGGTTCATCATGCGGTCCCAGGCCGCGCGGCTCAGGGCATGCACCGGCTCGCCCATCTCGAAGCCGCCGGCGATGTGCACCAGGGCGTCGACCTGCCCGCCGAAGGCGCCGAGCACCCGCTGGCCGGCCGCGGCCATGGATTCCAGCGAACTGACGTCGGCCTCGAGCAGCAGGTGCTGCGCGTTGTCCAGCCCCGGGAAGGTGCCGGCCAGGTGCTCCAGCCGATGGTCGATCAGGGCCAGGCGCACGCCCTGGTCGAGGAACTGCTGCACCACGGCACGCCCCAGCGCACCGGCGGCCCCCGTGACCACCACATGACGGGGAAGAACGGCTTCGACCATCGGAAGGCTCCTGGTTGGGAAAGGAATGGTAACGCCGGCGTCACCCGCGCGGCGGCCGGGCTGGCATCATCGGCGCTTCGTTTGCCAAGGAGAAAGTCATGAAGGAAGTGGTTGTCGTCAGCGGCGTTCGCACCGCCATCGGAACCTTCGGGGGAAGCCTCAAGGACGTGCCGCCCACCAAGCTCGCGGCGCTGGTCACCAAGGAAGCGCTGGCGCGCGCCAAGGTCGACGGCAAGGACGTTGAACACGTGGTCTTCGGCCACGTCATCAACACCGAGCCGCGCGACATGTACATGGCCCGCGTGGCCGCGATCGAGGGCGGCTGCGCCCAGGAGACGCCCGCGCTCACCGTCAACCGCCTCTGCGGCTCGGGCCTGCAGGCCATCGTCAGCGCGGCACAGAGCATCCAGCTCGGCGACGCCAAGGTGGCGGTCGGCGGCGGCGCCGAAAGCATGAGCCGAGCGCCCTTCGCCTCGCTCACGGCGCGCTGGGGCGCCCGCATGGGCGACAGCAAGATGGTCGACATGATGCTCGGCGCGCTGCACGACCCCTTCCAGACCATCCACATGGGCATCACGGCCGAGAACATCGCCAAGAAGTGGGGCATCAGCCGCGAGACCCAGGACCAGACCGCGCTGACCAGCCACCAGCGCGCCCAGAAGGCGATCGAGGGCGGCTACTTCAAGACGCAGATCGTTCCGGTGCCGCTCGAGAGCCGCAAGGGCACCACCTACTTCGACACCGACGAGCACGTGCGCCACGACGCCAAGATCGAGGACATGAGCAAGCTCAAGCCGGCCTTCCTGAAGGAGAACGGCACCGTGACCGCGGGCAATGCCTCGGGCGTCAACGACGCGGCCGCGGCCGTGGTGCTGATGGAGAAGGAAGAAGCCGCGCGGCGCGGCCTGAAGCCGCTGGCGCGCATCGTGGCCTACGCCTTCGCGGGCGTGGATCCGGCCTACATGGGCATCGGCCCGGTGCCGGCCTCGCGCAAGGCGCTCGAGAAGGCGGGCCTGAAGGCCTCCGACATGGACGTGGTCGAGGCCAACGAGGCCTTCGCGGCCCAGGCCTGCGCCGTGACCCAGGACCTGGGCCTGGACCCGGCCAAGGTCAACCCCAACGGCTCGGGCATCTCGCTGGGCCACCCGGTCGGCGCCACGGGCGCGCTGATCACGGTCAAGGCGCTGTACGAGCTGGAGCGCATCCAGGGCCGCTACGCCCTGGTGACCATGTGCATCGGCGGCGGCCAGGGAATCGCCTGCATTTTTGAACGGACCTGAAAAACGCCGCCAAAGTTGTGGCTATAATCGTAGGATTGCCTGAAACGACAAAGCAGTCGTTCCTCAGGGGCTCTTAGCTCAGTTGGTAGAGCAGCGGACTCTTAATCCGTAGGTCGAGTGTTCGAGTCACTCAGGGCCCACCACCAACAAGCCCGCATGGGCACTAGAAAGCCTGCTATCAGATCGGTAGCAGGCTTTTTTCTTTCCTGCTGTCGTTTCGTTGCCTGTAGGCAATCTGTAGGCAACTTGCCCAAATGCAGCCCTCCCGAAACGGCAAACCCGGCGCAGTGTCCGGGCTCGTTTGCTGATTTGATTCCACAGGGGCGATTTTTTCTGCGCGTGAGATACCGAGCGGTTTCCAGCCGGCGGGCACTACAGACTTTTCGGCCCCCGCCCGCCCCCTCTGCGTGCGTCCGCACCAGCAACGCGGACAACGATGCGGAGCGCCCGACTCCCGCGCGCCCACTCCTCCCCAACCGTTGCGAGTTGCGGCAGCCTCGCCTTATCACTGCGTGGCCAGGTTGACCGGAAGTTCCCGACTATCGCCGGCTACGTGGACCCATCAACCTCGGGGTTGACGACTGTCATACCAAAGCGCTCAATCAATCTTTACCCGACATCGACAGGGGGGCGACATGAAGACAACTTCTGTCGCGGCAGTGGTCGCAGGTTGCACACTGGTTCTTGGCTGCGACTTGGAGCCTCAAGTCCTGTTCGTGACGGACGGCATTCAACCCCTGCAGTTGACCGATGCCCAAGACGGATGCGTCGCCCCCTATCGCGCTGCCTACCTCACTTCGTTCTATGGCGGGGCATCTAGGGGATGTTGGGTTCGGGAAGGGCCCCACATCCGCACTCACTTTCCGAAATTGGATGACAAGCTCATACCGGTGGGTGAGTTCCGGCGCACGACGTTGGCCGAGTATCGGAACGCCTCGTTGGACTAGCGAAAGGCTGTTACGCCATATTTCGGCGAGTACGTCCCTTTGGTCCCTGATCGCGCGGGCAAGTTCGCGCATTGAGAAGGCGCCGTAGTGGTTCGCACGTTGAGAGCAGGACCAGCATGAGTGCCAACGTCGCACACCATGGCAAAKGCCCTGGCCCGTGCCACGCGCACTGCTGCTGCGGCAGCCGCACGACCGGCTATGTCCCCGGCCCGCGACGACGAGGAGGCCTGAACCGATGACCCTTGCTCGCTTCAAACCAGCACTGGCGCATGGGCCGTACGAGCGTGAACCCACTTCATGGCTTGCGCTTCAGCATGCCGGATTGCTTCCGCCTCGGTTCGACAAGTATCGGAGTCACTCAGCAAAGACACTCGCCCTTCGCTGGGCCAAGGAAGCCTGCGCACGAGGACCGGCCGGTACAAGGCACGGCCCAGACGCTCTGCCGAGCAGAAAAATTGATAGCCCTCGTATACGAACAACACGCTTCTCGCCATGGTCGGCTCCCGATAGCCAACTCTGATTGGACATCGTGCACCCCATAAATGTTCCCGAACGTAACACTGGCGATCAGGCCTGCGATTGGTCGCGCAACCGCTTCGGATAGAGCCGTGAGCGCCCTTCCCTTCCTCTCCGACGTGGAGTTTGATGCGATCAGCGAGCCTCTCGAGCGTCCGTCCACTCTCAGCTCCGCTCCGTATAGCCGAACGGTTCGAAGCCCTGTCGGTCGGCCGGGGTCGGCGATGATTCTTGCGGCGGCGAACTGGGTGGCGGTGGCGGTGGACCCAGTTCGGACGGCGTTGGCGAATCGGTATTCATGGCGGTCTCGTTGAGTTGCTCGGCCACTTAGTTCGTCTCGGCTGGCCCCTCTGCGCTCGTCGCTCCATTCGAGGCAATAGATGTTAAGCGCCTTGAGCGCATCCCGGGAACTGAGGCGGAGGGCAATATCCTCGATCGGCGTCTCGGGCCTCAGCCGACCCGCGCTGAGCAAGCCCCGGGCGCCTCGAGGGTGCCAATTGAAAGCCATGCGGTGCCGAAACCTGTTCCACTTGAGGAATATGCTTCCCCCTATGAGGTCGCACCATGAGAGACGCCTCCGCCGACCATGACCATCTGGAGCGACTTGCTCGCCGTCGCGCGAGCGCCAAGATGGGCTGGTACATCCATGCGTTCGTGTACGTTCTGGTGAACCTGCTCCTCATTCTGCTGGCTACCTCGCGCGGGCAGAACTGGTATGTGTATCCGCTTCTCGGCTGGGGCCTGGGCCTCCTGATACACGGCGCGGTGGTATTCCTTGTCGCGCCGGGCGGGGGCCTCTACGACCGGCTGCTTGAGCGCGAGCGCAAATCGCTGCGGGGCGGTGACCGTCGGTGATGGGTCGACCGTAGCCGGCCGAATCTTGTTCTTTTCAAGATCCAAGTGACCTCCACACATTTGAGGAGGGCCTCGCAGCCGAGGCGTGTCCCTGCGGGGCGCGCGTGCAAATAATGGCTTCCGGTGGGTGACTGACCGGGCGAGCGCTGGTGCTGGTAGGCCCCTCTCGTGGCTTTGCGCTTCGACGATCTGCGGACGATGACCGCGCACCGTCGGCACGCTGCCAGCCGAAAAGCCAGCGCGCTCTGATCTGGTAGCGCACCATGCACGTCCTGTCCGACTTCTCGAGCGCTGGCGGTCTGCCATTCATGCTCGCCCTTGCCGCGATTTACGCGACGGCGGCAGTCTTCAGTGGCTTGTCTGGCTTTGGCTTCTCGGCCATCGGCTCCCTGAGCCTGATGGTCCTGCCTCCACAACTCGGCGTGGCCGTCCTGATGGGGTTGTCTCTGCTGACGCAGGCTTTCAGCGTCGGCAGTCTTTGGAGCGAAATCCGACGCCATGTCGGCCTGCGGAACTGGCGCGCCGGAGTTGCCCCCTACCTCGCCGGCGGCATGGCCGGCATGCCCGTCGGACTGACGATCCTCTACGCCTTTGGACCCCGCGACTTGACGGTATCGCTTGGCCTGTTGCTCATGGCGTATTCGACATGGTCGTTGCTCAAACCCGCGACGCTGCGACTGAAGAGCAGCGCGCCCAGTCTGAAGCGCTCGTTTCTTGTCGGCGCCGTGGGCGGCGTCGTCGGCGGCTTCTCGGCCTTTCCCGGCTCGGCTTTGGTCGTGTGGAACGGCCTGGTCGGGGTCAACAAGGAAGAAAGCCGCGCGCTGACGCAAACCTTCATCCTGTGGATGCAGTTCGTTGGCCTGACGCTTCTGGCCGCCGCGCGACCTCAGCTGTTCGATCGTCCGTTCTGGATGATCTTTCTACCGGCGTTGCCATTGGCGCTGCTCGGAAACGCATTGGGCATCGCCATCTACAGGAGGACGGGCGATGTGGGCTATCGCAACATCACTCTCGTCGCACTGGGCGTCTCCGGGCTGGGGCTGTTGCTCAAGGTCGTCTTGGTGTGACGGAAGTTTTTCCGCACGATGCCACGCCTCATGCGCGCCGTGATTCAAGCAGCGCGGCGATCCCGAGCAGATAGCGGTCGTCGTGCCAGCGGCCGGCCAGTTGAAGACCGATCGGAAGTCCGATCGAACTGCGGCCACAGGGCATCGACAGCGCGGGATGCCCCGTCAGGTTCATCGGATAGGTGTAGGGATACCAGGCGCCGCGAACCGTGCCCGCCGGCTTTCCGGCGATCTCGATCTCGCCGCTGACGTCCATGTCGATCGGCAGCGGCGGCGCGGACAGCGTGGGCGACACCAGCAGGTCGAAGGTCTCGAAGAGCGCCTGAAGCCTGGCGAAACATTGCGTTCTGGCGAAGCCCGCTTCGTTGAGCGCCACCGCGCCGAGCTGGCGACCTTTGAGCACGGTGTCGATCAAGGTCGGGTCCAGGCGCGAACCGAAGCGTTCGAGATTGGCGCCCACGCGGGCGGCCAGCATCGACTGCAGGACCACCAGGAAGTGCCGCTCCAGGGCCACGAAGTCGAGCTCGACGGTTTCGACGATGGCGCCTTCCCGCTCCATCGCCCGCACGGCGGCCTCGGTGATGCGCGCCACCTCGGGGTCGACCCGATTGCCTGCCGTGGGAAGCCACGCCACCTTCAAGCCGCTCAGGGTGAGCGGCACCGGCCGCCCCGCAGGCGTCGAGCCCTGGCCGTAGGGATCGCGCGAATCGAAGCCGCGGATCACGTCGAACAGGAGGGCCGTGTCCGCCGCGTCGCGCGCCATCGGTCCGACATAGGAATTCACCGAGAACAGGTCAGGTGCCTGGAGATGCGGCACCACGCCGAGAGTGGGCTTCAGGCCGACGATGCCGCAGCACGATGACGGGATGCGGATCGAGCCGCCGCCATCGGTCCCCAAGGCCAGCGGCCCCATGCCGGCGGCGACAGCCACGGCGGCGCCGCTGCTCGATGCGCCCGGCGTGTAGAGCGGATCGATCGGGTTCAGCGTGCGGCCGAAAATCGGTGCCGTTGCGACGGGCTTGTGGCCGAATTCCGGCGTGGTGGTCTTGCCGATCAGGATCGCGCCCGCGGCTTTGGCCCGCGCAACCGCCACGGCGTCCTCCTTCGGGACGAAGTCCTGGTAGATCGCCGAGCCCATGGTGGTCCGCACCCCCGCCGTCGCCGTCAAGTCCTTGACCGAATAGGGAATGCCATGCAACGGCGGCAGCACGCCACCGGCCATGACCTCGGCCTCCGCCTTGCGCGCCGCTGCCATCGCCTGTTCGCCCGTGACGGTGATGAAGGCATTGAGGTCGCTGCGGGCATCGATGCGATCGAGTGCCGCCCGCACCACTTCCACCGGGGACACCTGCTTGCGCCTGATGAGGGAGGCCAGCTCCCGGGCGCTGCGGTTCATCAAATCCATTGCCGATCCTGAGTAAAGAGGCCCTACACCATCCATCGGCCGCCGTCGATCAGCAGCGTCTGGCCGGTGATGAAACGGGCGTCGTCGCCCGCAAGGAAACTGACCGCGGCGGCCACGTCTTCGGGTGACCCGATGAAGCCGGCGGGGGTATCGGCCACGATCCTGGCCAGCACCTCGGGCTTGAGCCGGTCGTGCGCGCGGGTGCGAATCGCACCGGGACAAACCGCATTGACCGTGACGCCATGCGGCGCCAGCTCTCGCGCCAGCGAGCGGGTAAAGCCGACCACGCCCATCTTGGCTGCCGCGTAGTCCGCCAGCCCCACGTCGCCGACGAAGGCCGCGTCGGTGCTCATGTTGACGATCCGGCCAAAGCCGCGGTCGCGCATCCCCGCCGCGACACGTCGCGACGCGCGCATCGCCGTCAGCAGCGAGACCTCGAGCACGAAGCGCCAGGTCGATTCTTCCGATTCGGCGAAGGGTCCGCCGCGTTCGCGCGCGCTTTGTCCGACGTTGTTGAACAGGATGTCGACCGGCCCCAGCCCGGACTCGGCCCGATCGAAGAATGCCGACACGAGCTTCGGATCGGTGCAATCCCCCGACACGCAGATGCAGCGGCCGGCCGCGCCGGGAACGGCGCAAAGCTGCTGTACCAATGGCGCACAGTCGAGATCCAGAACGGCCACCCGGGCGCCGTTGGCCAGGAAGTTCAGTACCGCGGCGGCGCCGATGCCCTGGCCACCCCCGGTGACGACGGCGACCCTGTTGTCGAATTTCATGCGGCGGCCCGGCACTCAGTGGAAGGTACGGCCGCCATCGACGGCCAGCGCCGTGCCGGTGATGTAGCTGGATCCGGGCCCGCTGAGGTACAGCACGGCCTCGGCCAGCTCCTCCGGCGCCGCGATGCGGCGCATGGCATAGCGCTGGCGGATCGCATCCAGCTCGCGCGCGGGATCGTCGCTGTGCTCGTAGCTGGAGCGAAACAGCGGCGTATCGACCGCCCCCGGGCACACCGCGTTCACCCGGATGCCATCCACCGCCGCCTCGATCGCCAGCGCCTTGCCGAACATGATGACGCCGGCCTTCGCGGCGCAATAGGCCGTGCGATGCAGCAGCGGGCTGAGGCCGGCCGCCGACGACACGTTGACGATCGTGCCGCCTCCGGCACGGCGCAGATGCGGCAATGCGGCGCGGCAGACCAGCATCGGCCCGGTGAGATTGACCGCCAGCGTGCGCGCCCAGTCTGCATCCTCCAGCTGCTCGAGCGGCACGCGCGAGTCGACGCCGGCGGAATTCACCACGGCGTCGATCCCGCCCAGCCATCTCGCCGCCTCCTCGACAGCGGCGTTCACGGCAGCCGCATCGGCGACATCGCAGACGATCGGCCAGACGGCCTCGCCCAATGCCTGCGACGCCGACGCCAGCGCCGCCTCATCCCGATCCAGCAGGCCGCAGCGCGCACCGCGCGCCACCGCCAGGCGCGCCACGGCCAGGCCGATTCCGCTGGCCGCGCCGCTGACCAGAAAACGCGGCGCTTGTGCGTGGCTCATCGCGCAGCCGCCTGGAGCCGTGGACGCATGTCGTCCGAGATCCTGTCGCAGCGATCGATCCAGACGTCGGCGTGCGCGAGCGCGTGCTCGATCAGGCCTTCGAGCACCTTGATGCGCGACGGCTGCCCGATGATCTCCGGATGCATGCCGACCATCATCATGCGGCCCTCTGCATAGAGGACATCGAATTCGCTCTTCCAGGCTTCGAGCACGGCCGACGGCGCCTGCAGGGTGCGCCCCGGCAGCACGATCGAATACTGGAAGAAGGGCGCGTCGTCGAGCACCCAGCGAAACGGCAACTCGACGATGTCGGTGCGCTCGCCGCCGATTTCCAGCAGGTAGGGCGAATCGTCGTCGAAGAAGTTCGACGAATAGTCGAAGCCGTATTCCTTGATCAGGTCGAGCGTGATGCTGCTGAACTCCGCCGCCGGCGAGCGCCAGCCGCGCGGTCGACTGCCGGTGAGTGCGGTGAGCACCTCCATGCCACGGCGCATTTCCTCGCGCTCTTCTTCCGGGCTGAGGTTCACGATCCAGCGATGGCTGTAGCTGTGATGCGCCACCTCGTGGCCCTTGGCTATCACTTCGCGCACCAGGTCCGGCTGCCGCTCGGCGACCTCGCCGGGGATGAAGAAGGTCGCCTTGAGGCCGTAGCGGTCGAGCAGCGCGAGCACGCGCGGCATGCCGACCTTCCAGCCATAGGCACCTTGCGACATGAGGATCGGCCGCTTGACATTCGCGGGATCGCGCCCCGTCCACATGGTCTCGGCGTCCAGATCGAAGGTCAGCATCAGGGGGAAGCCTCTGCTGGTCACGGGCATGGGGAACTCCTTGAATCAAACGTGTTTGTGGAAGCCGGTCCAACGCTCGGCCAGCAGCAGCGCGATGCCGGTGCTCACGATGAGCAGGGTCGAGACCGCCGCGACGCTGGGATCGACGCCCTGMTCCACCGACGTGAAGATCTTCACGGGCAGCRTCGTCTGGCTGGCCGACAACAGGAAGACCGAGACGGGCACGTTGTCGAGCGAGGTGATGAAGGCGAACAGCCCTCCCGCCACCAGCCCCGGCTTGACCAGCGGGAATGTGACCAGCCGGAAGCTGGTGAAGCCGCCGGCGCCGAGCACGCGGGCCGCGTCTTCGAGCGCCTCGTCCACCGAGGACAGGCTCGACAGGCTCGCGCGTACCACGTAGGGCACCGTGATGACGACGTGAGCCAGCCAGAGCCCGAGCGGATTGCCGCGCGTGCCGGTGAGCGTGTAGTACTGCAGCAAGGCCACGCCGAGCACCACGGAGGGCAGGATCAGCGGGGCCATGAACAGCGAAGTCAGCGCGCCCGCGGCCGGCACCAGGCGCCGATGGATCGCGTAGGCCGCGATCAGGCCCAGCACCAGTGCCGCGGCCGTCGACCCGGCGGCGAGCCAGAGGCTGGTCCAGGCGGCGCTCAGGTACTCGGGGTCGCGCAGCACCACCTCGAACCAGTGCAGCGTCAGGCCCTTGGGAGGAATCGTCAGATAGGCCGTCTTGCTGAAGGCCGCGAGCACCACGACCAGCACGGGAATCTGCAGGAACACCACGACACCGACGGCYGCAGTGGCCAGCCCGCGCCCTGGTCCACGCGCTTCGTTCATGACGTGCCTCCCCAGCGCCTGAGCACGCGGCTCGACAGTGCGATGACCAGCAGCGTCAGTCCCGTCAGGGCGAACGACATCGCGGCGCCGGCGGGCCAGTCGAGCGTCTGCAGGAAGTCGTCGTAGATCAGCGTGGCCATCACCTTGTAGGTCGGCCCGCCGAGCATGCGCGGGGTCACGAGCGCGCTGATGGTCAGCACGAAGACCAGGATCGAGCCTGACAGGATGCCCGGCGCGCTCATCGGCAGCGTGACCGACCAGAACACCCGCGCGCGGCTCGCGGCCAGGGTGTAGGCCGCCGCCTGGACGTCCTTGGAGATGGCCTGGATGGCGGGCACCAGCATCAGCACCATGAAGGGCAGGAAGATGTGGGACATGCCGACCAGCAGGCCGAAGAGATTGAACATCATCTTGATCGGCCGTTCGATCAGGCCGATGTCGATCAGCAGGTTGTTGACCAGGCCGCGGTTGGCGAGCAGCGCGATCCAGCCGAAGGAGCGCACCACCAGGTTCAGCAGCATCGGGAAGATCACCAGCATCGTCAGGGTCAGCCGCATCGCCGGTCCGGCGTTGGCGATGTAGTAGGCCAGCGGGTAGCCCATCACGAGGCAGATCGCGGTGACACCGAAGCCGAGCACCAGGGTGCGGACCACCACCTCGCGGTAGTACGCGTCGGTCAGGATGCTGGTGTAGTTGGCCAGGGTCCAGTGGGCCGAGATGCCGGTGCCCGGCACGTATTCGTGCAGGCTCAACGGGGCCATCAGCACGACCGGCGCCACGAACACCAGCAGCAAGACCAGCAGCAGCGGCGAGACCAGCAGGAAACCCGGGAGCTTCCCTTGGCTCATGCGGCCTCCGGCGCCCGTGCCGCGTTGACATGGACATGTTCCGGCTCGACCGCGATGCGGACGGCCATGCCCACCTCCAGCCCTGCGTAGGCGCCGTTGGTCGGTGCTTCGGCGATCACCTCGACGCCGCCCAGCGCGACCACGTACTGGACGCGCGAACCGACGAAGGAGCGCAGCGCGACGCGGCCCTCGATGACGGTCGAAGCGCCGTCCTGCGGGCCGACGAAGCGCAGGTCCTCCTGGCGCACCACCACATCCACCGCCGCACCGTCGTCGAGGCCGTCGGCCGATGCGACCGCCAGCACCGGACCGTCCTGTATCCGTACCGACGCCGCCTGGCCGGCCGCGCGCAGCAGACGGCCGGAGAGGCGATTGGGACGACCGATGAAGCCCGCGACAAATCCGGTGGCGGGACGGTGATAGATCTCCTCCGGCGTCGCGAACTGCTGCACCACGCCGTGCGCGAGCACGCAGACCCGGTCGGACATCGACATCGCCTCGCCCTGGTCATGGGTGACGAACAGGGTCGTGATGCCCACTTCGCGCTGCAGGCGCTTGAGTTCGATCTGCATCTCGTCGCGCAAGGATGCATCGAGATTCGACAAGGGCTCGTCGAACAGCAGGATGCTCGGGCGCGGCGCGATGGAGCGCGCCACCGCGACGCGTTTCTGCTGGCCGCCGGAGAGCTGCCGCGGCATCCGGTCGCCGTACGACGCCAGCCGCACGCTGGCCAGCGCCTGCGCCACGCGCTGCTTCAGCTCGCTGCCCTCGATGCCCTGGCGCCGGAGGCCGAAGGCGACGTTGTCGAACACGCTCATGTGCGGGAACAGCGCGTAGGACTGGAAGACCAGCCCGATCTGGCGCTTGTTGGTCGGCAGCTGCGTCACGTCCCTGCCGTCGATGAGGATCCGGCCGCTGGTCGGCTGGATCAGCCCCGCCACCATCCGCAGCACCGTCGTCTTGCCGCAGCCGGAAGGGCCGAGCAGGGAAATGAACTCGCCGTCCTTGACGGCCAGCGAAATCGAAGCGGCGGCCGTGTGCCCTGGATAGCGCTTTTCGAGACGCTCGAGCGTGAGTGCTGGCATGGCGGGTCCTGTGTCGGCGCGTTCAAGGCGTCAGCGCGCGACTTCACGTTGCCAGCGCTTGGTCCAGTCCGGCAGCGACTTCGCCACCGCCTCCGGGTCGGGCAGCCACAGATTGTCGAAGCTCTCCTTGTAGGGAACGATCTTCGCGGCCTTGTCGCTGAGCACGACCCGGGTGTTGACCGGACCCGCGTACTTGCGCTCGGCGAAGCAGGTCTGCCCCTCCTTGGACAACACCTCGTCGATGTACTTGAGCGCCAGCGCCGGCGACTTGGCGCCCTTCGGGATCACCAGCGCCGGCAGGATGCCCACCGCGCCTTCCTTGGGATAGACCACGGCCAGGGGCAGGCCCTTGTCGATGGCGGAGCCCGCACGGTCCGGGTACCAGACGGCGATCGCGATTTCCTGGCGTTCGAACAGCGACACGATCTGGTCGGCCTGGGTGTAGAGCGTCACCGACGACTTGGCCAGCGGCTTGACGGCCTCGAAGCCCGCATCCATGTTGCCGAGCGTGCCGCCCTTGGCGCGGTTGAGCGCCATCAGCAACTGCGAGCCCGAGGTGCCGCTGATGTCGCCGATGGCCAGCTTCCCGGCGTACTCCGGCTTCGACAGGTCGGCCCACGAGGTCGGCGGCGTCTTGATCTGCTGGGTGTCGTAGACGATCACGGTGGCGCCGGTCATGAAGACCACATACTGGCCGTCCTTGTCGAAGGCCTTGGGGGACACCTCGCCGGCATTGGCCAGCCGGGTCTTGTCGATCACCTCCAGCAGCTTCTCGTTCTTGAGTTGCGCGGCCAGCGCGTTGTCGATGTAGACGATGTCGAAATCGGACTTTCCTCCCGTGGCCCGGATCGAGGCGGCGAACTGCGAGGAACTGCCGAGCTTCAGGGCCACCTTGGCGCCGGTCTTCTTCTCGAAGGCGGCAATGTGGCAGGCCTTCGAATCGTCCGCGAACGATCCGCCGAAGATGCCGATCACCAACTCTTCGGCCTGCGCGGCGCACGACATGAGCGTGGCGGCGAGACCGGCAGCCAGACAACGTGAGAACTTGGGGTTCATGGAAGCTCCTGATGAGGACAAGCAACGGACGATGGCACTTTATCTTTCGCAAAAGATAAATGCAAGGCATTTAAGATCGCGAGGCAAAACCTTGGAGAACCAGTCGATGAAGCACGGAAATGAAGCACCGAAGCCCGCAGCCGTCGCCGCGCTGCCGGTCCCGGTGAATGGCCATGCCGTCGAGGACGACCTGGTCGGGCGGGGCATCCGGCAGTGGCGCAGCGAGCGCCCCGACCTCGACAGCAGCGGCAAGGCGGTGGTCGGCCGCCTGCTGCGTCTCGAAGAGGTCGTGCTCCGGACCATCAACGCCGCACTGCAGCCCTTCGGATTGAAGTACCAGGAATACGCGGTGCTGGCGACGTTGCGGGTGTCGGGGCCGCCCTATCGCCTGTCTCCCTCGCGCCTGCAGGCGACCCTGTTGTTCACCTCCGGCGGCCTGTCGAACCTGTTGAAGCGCCTCGAGCACGAAGGCCTGATCAAGCGCTCGACGGATCCGAAGGATGGACGCGGCGTGCAGGTCAAGCTGAGCCTGAAAGGCCAGCGCCTGGTCGACGAGGCGATGCCCAAGCACGCTGCCGCGGAGCTTCACCTGCTGCGCATGTTCGACGCCCAGCAGCGAGAAGCGCTGTCGCAGCTACTGAGCCTGATGATGGTCGGGAACGATCCCGAACTGGGCCCCGAGCCCGCCTGACGGCGCCGGGCGCACGGCCTCCAGGTAGGCCCAAGCCCAAGGATCAACAGACAACTCTTCGGTCGTCCGGCAGGCCCTGGCCTTGCAGAGCCTCGTCATGCGGTCTCTGCTTCCTCGGCGCGCGGCTTGATTTCCTTTGCGATGGCCTTGCCGTCAGCCTTTGCCGCCGTCTTGAGGTCGTACTCGGCCTGCAGGTTGAGCCAGCCCTTGGCATCGGCTTCATCGCCTCCGAAGTAGCGGCTCAAGCGCAAGGCCGTATCCGCCGTCACGCCGCGCCGCGCCAACAGGATGTCACCGATGCGGGAGGCAGGCACATGCAGCGCCTTCGCCAACGCGTTCGCGCTCAGTTTGAGCGGCTTGAGATAGTCTTCCCGCAGCACTTCACCGGGGTGGACAGGGCGCATTCCGTTCTTGAACATCATCGCACTCCATTGCTAGAAAAATCCCGGCGAAGCCGGTCAGTGTGGGTCTTCGATCAGCACGTCGTAGGGGCCGCTGTCACCCCATTTGAACGTCAGGCGCCATTGCTGGTTGATCCTGATGTGCCAAGCGCCGTCGTACTCCTTCAGATCGTTGCCAGGGGGCATCCGCAGAAAGCCCAGAGTCGGCGCCGCATTCAACTGGGTCAACTTGCGCACCGCCACGTCTTTGATATTGGCGAAGCGGGCACTCTTGCCCGTCTCGAAGAGGGTCTGGGTGTCGGCGCAGGAGAACGACTGAACTGCCATCATGCAATTTTATACCGTTTATCGGTAAACGATATACGAGGCTCGTGAAACGGCCCGCACGGCGGCGGGCGCAAGTCGACAACCGCGACGACGAGCGCCTGCTGCGCGAGAAACCCTAAAAAGATCCTCGGCATCCCCCACAGCAAGCCGCACTTCGTGCTGCGGATGCTGAAGGAAGCCAGCGTGCCGCTGGGTCGCCGAGCCGCGCGCTTCAGCGCAAGGCCTCGAGGTAGGCGTTGATGGCGAGGCGGGTCTGCCGCGACAGGGCCTGCAGGTCGGGCGCGCCGACGGCGCTGATGTGGACGTGCGAGACCAGTCCGTACATCACGGTCTGGCACACCCGCGCAGCGTCCCGCAGCGCACCTCCCGCGGGCAGGTCCGAGGCGGCAGCCAGCGCGTCGGACCAAGCGTCGACGAAGCGCTCGTACATCTTGCGATAGGCATCGGCGCCCGACAGGTGGCGTTCGAGCAGATAGTGCGCGCCCCACTCCTCGGGGCGCTCGCGATGGGCCTCGATCTGCGAGTCGATCAAGGCATCGACGATCTCGCGCAGCGGGCGGTCCGCGTGTTGCGCGAGGGCGTCCTGCATCGCCAGCAGCAGCGCCTTGGAGCGCAGGTGCAGGCAGACGCGCGCCAGGTCTTCCTTGCTCGCGAAGTACTCGTAGAAGCTGCCCAGGCCGGTGCCGGCCACCATCACGATCTCGCGGATCGTGATGCCCGCGTAGCCGCGCTCGACCAAAAGCCGAACAAAGGCCTCCTGCAAGGCCTGCGAGGTGTGGAGAGCGCGCGACTGGCGCGGCTTCCTCCTCGGGGGAGAAGTCGGGGAACGAGTGATCCTGGCCTCCCTGTCGCGGAACCCGAACACCTGGGGCGGCCGTTGTTCCTAGAATTTTTCGAGCTGGCAAGACTGCATTTTGCAGTGGCAAGGCAGCAGGTCCCGGCCTCGCGCAGGCCCATGACAAGGGAGACATGACAACCATGAAAACCATCGCTTCGACCGCTCTGGCCGCACTCGCACTGGCCGCCGCAGCCGCGTCGGCCCAACCCGCCTCGACCGTGAGGATCGCCTCCCTGGACGCGATGTCCGGGCCGATGGCCGGCCTCGGCCTGAACGTGCTCAAGAGCTTCCAGTACACGGTCAAGATGGCCAACGACGAAGGCTGGGCCGGGCCGACCAAGTTCGAGATCGTGGCCTTCGACAACAAGCTGTCCGCGCAGGAGGCGCTGAGCCTGCTCAATTCGATCGTGGCGCAAGACATCCGCTACGTGGTGCAGGGCGCCAGTTCCTCGGCCGTCGGCATCGCCCTGCTTGGCGCCATCGACAAGCACAACAGCCGCAATCCGGGCAAGGAGATCGTGTACCTCAACTATGCCGCGCAGGCGCCCGTCATGACCAATGCGCAGTGCAGCTTCTGGCACTTCCGCACCGATGCGAATTCCGACATGAAGGTCGCGGCGATGACGACGCACATCGCGACGCAGCCCGGCGTGAAGAAGGTCTTTCTGCTGAACCCCAACTACGCCTACGGCCAGGAGGTCTCGAAGGCGGCGCGCGAGCAGTTGACCAAGAAGCGCCCCGACATCGAGGTCGTCGGCGACGACTTCCATCCGCTGGGCCAGGTCAAGGACTATTCGCCCTACATGGCGAAGATCAAGCGCGCCGGCGCCGACACGGTGATCACGGCCGACTTCGGCGCCGACCTGGCACTGATCGTGCGCGCCGCGCGCGATTCCGGCCTGGGCGTCGACTTCTACACGCTCAACGGCAACAATTTCGGCGTGCCGAGCGCCATGGGGGCGGCGGGCGAAGGCCGCGTCAAGCTGGTCTCGGCCTTCAGCCCGAACGACCCGCGCCTGGCGTCCCAGCCGCTGCTGGGCGGCTTCAAGCGCCAGGTCAACGAGGACTTCATCAACGGCCTGGGCCACAACGCGATCGTGATGCTGGCGCAGGCGATGCGCGAGACGAAGTCGACCGACCCCGCGGTCGTGGCCGCGAAGATGGAAGGCATGCGCTTCGAGGGCCTCAACGGCCCGGTCGAGATGCGCCGTGCCGACCACCAGGCCCAGCAGCCGATCTACGTGCTGAGCTGGGAAAAGGTCGACGGCAAGACCGTGGTGCACGACCAGGAGAACACCGGCCTGGGCTGGAAGCAGGTGGCGGTGGTCGATGCCAAGGCGGCCGAGCAAGCCACCACCTGCCAGATGAAGCGCCCAGCGGGCGGCTGAGCCCGCACCCCCATTCACCTCCGAAAGGCACACCATGACCGGCATCCATCCAGACAACCAGGTTCCCGAACTCAAGGACTACAACCTCTACACCAGCGACCCAGCGCTGCGCCGCGCGGTGGCGCGCGGCGGCGCCGGCTGGCGCGACGACGAGCTGGTGCGCCAGGGCGCGGAGTACGGGGCCGAAGCGACCCTGCGTGCCGCCGAGGACGCCAACCGCTACGAGCCCGACCTGCATACGCACTCTCGCACCGGCGAACGCATCGACTTCGTCAAATTCCACCCTTCGTGGCACGCGATGATGATCATCGCGCGGCGCAACGGCATCGCCAACCTGCCCTTCTTCGACCCGCGCCCCTCGGCCTGGACCGCCTACGGCGCCTCGCTCTACATGCACAGCCAGATCGAGTCGGGCTCCACCTGCCCGACCACGATGACCAAGGCCTGCATCCCGGTGGTGCGGCTCAACCCGGCGCTGTTCGACGCCGTCGGACCCAAGTTCAGAGCCATGGAGTATGACGAACGCGATCTGCCCTTCGCCGACAAGCGCTCGATGAACGTCGGCATGGGCATGACCGAAAAGCAGGGCGGCAGCGACGTGCGCAGCAACACCTCGCGGGCCGTGCCTGCAGGCCAGGGCCCCTGGGGTGACGAGTTCCTGATCACCGGGCACAAATGGTTCATGTCGGCGCCGATGTGCGATGCCCACCTGGTGCTGGCCAAGACGGACGAACACGGCCCGTCCTGCTTCTTCGTGCCGCGCTGGCGACCCGACGGCAGCAAGAACCCGATCCATATCCAACGCCTGAAGGACAAGGTGGGCAATCGCTCCAACGCGAGCAGCGAGGTCGAGTTCCAGGACGCCTGGGGCGTGCGCGTGGGCGAGGAAGGCCGCGGCATCCCGACCATCATCGAGATGGCGACCTACACCCGGCTCGACTGCGCGCTCGCCAGCGCCGGCTTCATCCGCCAGGCCTTCGCGCAGGCGCTGCACTACACGCGCAACCGCCACGCCTTCGGCAAGGCCCTGGTCGACCAGCCCGTGATGACCGAGCTGCTCGGCGACATGGCGCTGGAGTCCGAGGCCGCGACGCTGCTGGCGATGGACCTGACCTCGCACTTCGGCTCCACCGAGCCGCTGGACGTGGCCTGGCGCCGCCTGATGACACCGGCGGCCAAGTTCTGGAACTGCAAGCGCGCGGTGGCGCTGACCGGCGAAGCGATGGAAGTCTTCGGTGGCAACGGCTATGTCGAGGACGGTCCGATGGGTCGCCTGTTCCGCGAAGCCCCGGTGAACTCGATCTGGGAAGGCTCGGGCAACGTGATGAGCCTGGACGTGCTGCGCGCCGTCTCGCGCAACCCGAACGACGCGCATCGGGTGCTCGATCACCTGCAGGAAGTCGCCTCGCAGGACACCCGCCTGCGGGCCCAGACGCAGGCGCTGCGCGATGCGATCCTGCTGCCGCCGGCCGAACTCGAACGCCAGGCACGCCGCTTCACGCAGCGGCTGGTGCTCACCGCCCAGGCCTGCCTGATGCTCCAGCATGCGAGCCCCGAGGCCTCGGCCGCCTTTATCGGCAGCCGCTTCGACCCCGACTGGGGACCGGTGACGGGCATCACTGCCGGCACCAGCGATCCCGCCGCACTGTTGCGCGCGGCCTGGCAGTGAGGCACAGCACGCATGACTGATTTCGTCACGGTGCTCGACCAGCACGCCCGCGTGCAGCCGGCCAAGGAGTTCCTGCGCGCCGCGGGCCGCTCATTCAGCTATGGCGAGTTCGCCGAGCTCACGCGCCGCGCTGCCACCGTGCTGCGTGGCCAAGGCGTGGGTGCGGGCGACAGGGTTGCGCTGTGGTGCTTCAACACGCCGGGCTTCGCGATCGCGCTGTTCGGCGCCTGGCGGCTCGGCGCGGCCGTGGTGCCGGTCAACCACAAGCTGCAGGCGCCCGAAGTCGACTACGTGCTGCGCCATTCGGGCAGCAAGCTGTGCGTGGTGGACGGCGCGCTGGCAGCGCTGGCGCAGAAGATCGCGCATGCCACCGCATGGCTCTCGACCGACAGCGCCGGCGCCGACATGCCCTCCTTCGACGACCTGCTCGAGCAGGCCGTGCCGATCGACGATGACGCGCCGCCGACCGGCGATGCGCTGGCCGAGATCCTCTACACCTCCGGCACCACCGGCAAGCCAAAGGGTTGCCTGCACACGCACACCAACGTGTTCCTCGCCGCCGTCTGCGTAGCCGCCAGCACCTCGATCACCCGCAACGAGCGCACCCTGATCGCGATGCCGGTGTGGCATTCGTCGCCGCTCAACAACTGGCTGCTCGGCACCTTGCTGATGGGCGGCAGCGCGGTGTTCCTGCGCGAGTACGCGCCCAAGGCCTTCCTCGACACGCTGGCGCAGGAGCGCATCACGTTCACCTTCGGTGCGCCGATCGCCTTCCTGGCGCCGCTCTCGGTGGTGCCGGACGTCAAGGCCTACGACTTCAGCACCATGCGCATGTGGGCCTACGGCGGCGGCCCGCTGGGTGCCGACATGGCGCGCAAGCTGGCCGACAGCTACGGCAGCGATCGCTTCGTGCAGGTCTACGGCATGACCGAAGCCGGCCCGCTGGGCACGGTGCTCTATCCCGAGGAGGCGATTGCCAAGGCGGGCTCGATCGGCCGCGCGGGCGTCCCCGGCGTCGCCGTCGAGGTGCGCCGCGCCGATGGGCAGCGCTGCAGCGCCGGCGAGGTCGGTGAGATCCACCTGCGCTCGCCCGCGATCATGACCGGCTACCTCGACAACCCGGAGGCCTCGGCAACCGCCTTCGACGCGCAAGGCTGGTACCGCACCGGCGACCTGGCGCGGATCGACGAGGACGGCTACCTGTTCATCGTCGACCGGCTGCGCGACATGATCGTCACCGGCGGCGAGAACGTCTACTCGAAGGAGGTCGAGGACGTGCTGGCGATGCATCCCGACGTGCAGGACGTCGCCGTCATCGGCCGGCCGCATCCGGAATGGGGCGAGACGGTGACGGCGGTGGTGGTGCCACGCGCCGGGCGGGTGCTCGACACCGACGCCTTGCGCAAACACCTCAAGCCGCAGCTGGCGCGCTACAAGATCCCGCGCACCTATGAAATCCGTGACACCCTGCCGCGCACGGCGACGGGCAAGCTGCTCAAGCACCAGCTGCGGTAACAATGCGGCGATGAATCACTCCGCGACCGCATCCGAACGCCGCGCCGCCGTCTTCACGCGCGAGGGCGAGGTCTGGCAACCCAGCGAACTCGCGCGCGGCCCCTGGGACCCCCGCGCCCAGCACGGCGGCGCGCCCAGCGCCCTGATGGCGCATGTGGCCGAGAGCGCCATGGCCGAGCCCGGTTGGCAGCTTGTGCGCCTGACCGTCGAGCTGGTCAAGCCGGTGCCGGTCGCGCCGCTGGCCACCCGTTGCAGCACGCAGTCCGCACGTTCGACCACGCGCCTGACGATCGACCTGCTCGCCGGCGAAACGCTGGTGGCACGCGGCCATGCGCTCATGCTGCGCGGCCAGGCGCTGGCCCTGCCCGATGGCCTGCCCGGGCCGTCGCCTGCGCGACTGCTTCCACTGCCGCGCGATTGCAGCGAGCCGCTGCGCATCCCGGGCCTGCCCGAGGGCATCTCGTTCTACGCCACGGCGGTCGACACCCTGGCGGCCCAGGGCGACGTCTCGCGGCCGGGTCCCGGCGCGGCCTGGTTCCGGCTCGCGGTGCCGATGGTGCGGGGGGCGCCCAACTCACCCGCGATGCGCGCCGCCGCCGCGGCCGACTTCGGCAACGGCCTCAGCTGGGTGCTGCCGCCCGATCGGTTCCTGTTCTCCAATGCCGACCTGAACCTGCACCTGCACCGCCAGCCGGTGGGCGAATGGATCGGCCTCTCGTCGGAAACCCAGGCCGACACCAGCGGCGCCGGCACCACGCTCTCGCGGCTCTACGACGAACAGGGACCGATCGGCGTGGCCGTTCAGACGCTGGTGCTGCGCGAACGCTCCGCCTAGCCCGGGCCGAAGCCCCTCTTTCGGAATGCCGAAGCACGGGCAGCGCCGGCCGTGGCATTCTGCGGGGGCTATTCCGCACGCAAGCTTCTGGAGAGATCCGATGGTCGAAGGCAAAGTGGTTCTGGTCACCGGCGCAGGAGGCGGCATCGGCCGCGACATCGCGCTGGCCATGGCGCGGCACGGTGCCCGCGTGGTGGTCAACGACATCGGCGCCGCGGTCGACGGCGCCGGCCACAGTGCCGGGCCGGCGCAGCAGGTGGTCGACGAGATCCATGCGCTCGGCGGCGAGGCCGTGCCCAACACCGACAGCGTGGCCGATGCCGCTGCCGCAGCCCGCATCGTGCAGTGCGCGGTCGACAACTTCGGCCGCATCGACGCGGTGGTCAACAACGCGGGCATCCTGCGCGACCGCTTCTTCCACAAGATGTCGGTCGACGAATGGGATTCGGTGATCAAGGTGCACTTGTACGGCAGCTACTTCGTGAGCCGGGCGGCGGCAACCTTCTTCAAGGAACAGAATTCGGGCGCGATGGTGCACATGACCTCGACCTCGGGCCTGATCGGCAACTTCGGCCAGGCCAACTATGCGGCCGCCAAGCTCGGCATCGCGGCGCTGTCGAAGTCGATCGCGCTCGACATGCTGAAGTTCAACGTGCGCTCCAACTGCATCGCGCCCTTCGCATGGAGCCGGATGATCGGCGCCATACCGACCGACACCGAGGAGCAGAAGGCGCGCGTGGCCAAGATCCAGCAGATGACGCCATCGAAGATCGCGCCGCTGGCGGTCTACCTGGCCAGCGATGCGGCGCACGAGGTCAACGGCCAGATCTTCTCGGTGCGCAACAACGAGATCTCGCTGATCAGCCAGCCGCGGCCGGTGCGCTCGGTGCACCGCTCCGAAGGCTGGACGCCGCAGACCATCGCCGAGCACGCGATGCCGGCGATGCGCGCGAGCTTCTACCCCCTGGACCGCTCGGCCGACGTCTTCAGCTGGGACCCCATTTGAGCGTTCGCGGCCTCGGCGGATTTAGCGGGACAATCCGCCCGTGAACCTGCATTTCGACCTTTTCGATCTCAAGCTCTTCGCCTTCGTCGCCGAGGCCCGCAGCCTGACGCGCGGCGCCGACAAGGCCTGCATCTCGCTGGCGGCCGCTTCGACCCGCATCAAGCAGATGGAAGAAGCCATCGGCGGCAAGCTGCTGCACCGCACCGCCCAGGGCGTGAACCTCACGGCCGCGGGCGAGGCCCTGCTCTACCACGCCAAGCGCGTGATGCAGCAGATGGAGCACCTGCGCATCGACATGCAGGACTTCGGCAAGGGCATCAAGGGCCACGTGCGGGTGTTCGCCAACACCACCTCGATCACCGAGTACCTGCCCGAGAAGCTGGCCGGCTTCCTGACGCAGCATCCGGCAGTGCAGGTCGACCTGCGCGAATACCTCAGCGAGGAGATCGTGCGCTCGGTGGCCGACGGCGGCGCCGACATCGGCATCCTCGCGGGCGACGTCCACACCGGCGACTTCGATGCCCGCCCCTTCGGCCGCAACCAGCTGGTGCTGGTGGTGCCGGCCGCCCATCGCTTCGCCGAGGCGAGCGCGATGGCTTTCGTCGACACGCTCGAGGAGCAGCACGTCGGGCTCCACCATGGCAGCGCGATCCACCGCTTCCTGCTGCGCAAGGCCGAGCTCGCCGGCCGCGGCTACGCACCGCGGATCCAGGTCGGCAGCTTCGAGGCCATCTGCCTCATGATCGAAGCCGGCGTCGGCGTCGGCGTGCTGCCGGCCTCGTCGGCACGGCGCCTGTCGCGCGCGCTGCGCATCAAGACCCTGCCGCTGACCGATGCCTGGGCCGAGCGCGAACTCAAGATCATCGCCCGCAACCGCGAGCAGTTGCCTGCGTCCGCGCGCGAACTCTTCGACTATCTCGCACAGCCGGCGGAATCTCGCTGACCCGATGTCAGCCGACCTGAAATCGTTGCGCCTGTTCGTCGCCGTGGCCGACCACGGCAGCATCAGCGAGGGTGCCAAGCGCTGCCACATCGCGCTGGCCGCCGCCAGCAAGCGCATCTCCGACCTCGAGGCGCGGGCCCGCCTGCCGCTGCTGGTGCGCCATGCGCGCGGCGTCACGCTGACCTCCGCGGGCCACGGCCTGCTGCTGCATGCGCGCGCCGTGCTGTCGGCCATGGACCGGCTGGGCGCCGAGCTCGACGACTTCCAGAACGGCGTGACGGGCGTGGTCAGCATCACGGCCAACGCCTCCACCATCGCCCAGTTCCTGCCGGCGCAGATCGGCTCCTTCCTGCGGCTGCACCCGGTGCTCAAGATCGACCTGCAGGAGCGCGCCAGCACCGAGGTGGTCAAGGCGGTGCTCGGCGGACTGGCCGACATCGGCGTGATCGAGGGCCAGACGCCGGCCGAGGGGCTCGAATGCCTGGCCTACCGCAACGACGAGTTGGCCGTGGTCGTGGGACGCGACCATCCGCTGGCCCGGCGCCGGCGCATCGGCGTGGACGAGGTGCTGCGCCACGACCATATCGTGGTCCGCGAAGGCACGGCGCTGCACCGCGTGCTGCTGAGCGCCGCGCTCGAGGCGCAGGTGCCGCTGAAGGTCCGCATGCAGGTCGGCAGCTTCGACATGGTGTGCCGCATGGTCGAGCAAGGCGTCGGCATCGGCGTGCTGCCCTTCGCGGCGATCCTGCCCCAGCTGCAGATCCTGCGCCTGCGCTGCCTGCGGCTCGACGCCCCCTGGGCGGTGCGCCAGCACCTGCTGTGCGTGCGGCGCGAGCAGGACCTGACGGCGGCGGCGCGCTCGGTGCTGGAGCACCTTCGAACCCCGGACCCGGCCTGACTGGCCCCCACGCTCCCCACTTCGCCGCTCAAGTCAACTCAGGGCAGCGTGAAGTTGGTCGCGAAGGTTGCGTCCCCCGCGAGCGTCGGCGAGGACGCCGTCTTCACCGAGCCGGCCCCGCTGGCTTCCACCACGTACTTGCCAGCCGCAGCCGTGTTCGGCACAAAGTTCAGCGCCGTCGGCGCGACTGCGTAGGGCGCCACCAGCGGCGCATTCACCGGCACCGCGTAGGTGTAGGCGCCTGTGTCGCCGTCCGCCGCACGGTCGGCCACGACGATGGTCGGGCCGCCGGACAGCGGCTGCAGGGCACGCACCTGCGCCTCGATCGGCGAGCTCGCGGTACTCACGGCGCCGGACAGGGTGGCCGTCGGCGAAGTGGACACGGCGAGCGCCGACGTCGACGCATTGAGCGCGGTCACGGTTTCGGCGGCGACGGGCACGCCGGTCACCACCGCGGTGGAGCGGCCGGGCGCCGTCAGCACCAGGTGATAGCTTCCGGCAGGCACCGGCTGCAGCAGGAACTTACCCGTGCTGTCCGGCACCGTCGCCTTGACGATGACCCCGTTCTGCTGCAGCGAAACGCTGGTCCTCGGATCGACCAGGCCGACGTCCACATAGCCAAGCACGCCAGAGACCAGGCGCGGCACCACGCTCAGTACCGGCTTGAGCAGGTACTGTCCGGACTTGCCGGCTTTCACCACTGACTTGCAGGCGTCGAAGTCGATCACGAAGTCCGCCATCTGGTTGGCCGCCACATCGATGCTGGCATTCGCCTTCAAGCCCGATTCCTGGCCGCTGGGCGTCTTCAGCGCGATTTCCTTTTCGCCAGTGGGAATGACCGAATTGGCCAGCGGCGTGCTGCCGCCGTTCTCAGCCAGGACCAGGCGCAGCTGGGTGTATTTGCCCACCGGCAGTGGCAATTGCCCGAGTTCGAACAGCACACCGTTGGTCAGCGACAAGAGGTCGATGCGCGCCGGCGGGTCCACCGCCAGGTCCTGCCAACCAGCTTCGCTTTCTGCCGCATTGGCGGCCTGGTGGACGCGTACCTTGGTGACGGTCACGTTGACGGCGTCATAGCCGCAGGCCGGCGCGTCGGTCATGGCCAGCCGCAGCGTGCCTTTCTCGGCGGTGGGGGTAGGGGTCGCGCCGACGGGAATCGAGCCCCCGCCGCCGCCGCCGCCGCCGCAGGCCAGGAGGGAACCCAGCACTACCGCGGATAACGCGGCACGTATGCAGGCGAAGGTTTTCATTTTTCTATCTCCAAGATGGAATATGGGAATAGCTCACATTTTGTACACGCGCAAACGCTCCGAGCAAGGGCCCGCATGCAGATCGCGGCGTCGTTGCAACGCTGCTGGCGCGATCTCAAAACACGGCAGTTATGCTCGAATTCCAACGATGCAAAAGGACATTCCATGAAGAAGCTAGTCGCAGCACTCTTCGCAACGGCCATGCTCGGGGGGTGTGTTGTCTACCCCGAGGCCCCAGGCAATTCAGGCGGCGGGTACGGAAAGCAATGCCCGCCAGGACAGGCAAAAAAAGGAAACTGCTAGTCCCCGTTTTCAACAGGTGGCCAACTTCGGCTGGCTGTTAAAAAGATTCGGCAGGCCGTCGCGACCGTCGCTTGACGGCGCTCGGTGGGCGCTCGGACCTCGCGTCGGGCTCAGTAGCTGCTTGCCCCGCTGACCTCGCCGCGCTGGCGGCCCGGCGCCGGCCTGAGCCTTCGCGAAACGCGAAGCCTCGCGCCCGCCACAAACGAATTGTTCTCCTCGGCCCGCGCGTCAAGAATCGCGAAGCCGAACAAGCCAAGGAGACATTTCTTGAAGATCATCCGCGTCAGCGCCACGCCGCTGAACATCCCGGTCACCATCGACGTGTTGGGCCTCGACAAAAAGACCTCGCTGTCGCTCTGCCTGACCGAGATCGAGACCGACACCGGCCTCGTCGGCCATGGCATGACCGCCATCACCGAAGAGGAAATCATCGCCGCCGCGGTGCGCGAAGTGGCCGGCCCGGCGCTGATCGGCGAAGACCCGATGGCCACCGAGCGGCTCTGGGAAAAGCTCTACTGGCTGCTGTCGCCGCGCGGGCAGACCGGCTACGCCAGCCATGCCATCGCCGCGCTCGACATCGCGCTGTGGGACCTCAAGGCCAAGGCGCTCGGCCAGCCGCTGTGGCGACTGCTGGGCGGCGCGCGCTCGCGGGTCCCGGTCTACGCGACCTTCGGCTTCGGCTTCTTCGAGCGCGACGAACTCGCCGCGGCCGCGAAGCTCTGGGTGTCGCAGGGCTTCCGGCGCCTCAAGATGACCGTCGGCGGCCATGCGCTGGCGCGCCGCGACGAGCCGCGGCCGATCGACGAAGTGATCGACGAGGACGTGCGCCGGGTGGCGGCGGTGCGCGAGGCCGTGGGCCCCGACGTGAAGCTCTATGTCGACGCCAACTGCGGCCTCGACCTGTTCCATGCCAGCGACCTGGCACGGCGCATCGAGCCCTACGGCATCAGCTTCTTCGAGGAGCCGCTGACGCAGAACGACGTGCGCCAGATGGCGCAGCTGCGCGCGCGCACCACGATCCCGCTCGCCTGCGGCCAGAACGAGGGGCTGTCCTTCCGCTTCCGCGATCTGCTGGTGAACCAGGCGGCCGACGTGCTGCAGCCCAACGCGACCATCTCGGGCGGCTATTCGCAGTGCCTGAAGATCGCCGGCATGGCGCAGGCCTTCAACGTGCCGATCGACAACGGCGGGGCCTGGCCCTTCCACAACATGCACCTGCACGCGGGCGTCGCCAACGGCGGGATGGTCGAATACCACTACGTGGCGGTGAAGATGCTCGAGCAGATCTTCGACGGCCTGCCGGTGCCCGACCAGGGCTGGCTCACGCTGCCCGAGACGCCGGGGCTGGGCTTCGCTCCGAATGCCGAGCGGGTGCGAGAGTTGGCGAAACTACCGACCTCCCACGGCAAAGGCAAAGCCTGAAGCGCCAGCACAAGCATCGGGTTAGAAAGCACAACGGAGACACGATGAAACAGAGACGACCAGCGATTCGACCCTCACGCCGGCGTGCGCTGCGCACGGGAACCCTGGCACTGGCCCTCGGCCTGGCGGGCGCATTCGGCACGACCGCCGCCTGGGCCCAGAAGTACGCCGATAAGCCGATCCGCCTCGTGGTGGGCTACTCGGCGGGCGGCGGCGTCGATGCGGCCGCGCGGATCCTGAGCGCGCGCCTGCCGGCGGTGCTCGGCCAGCAGGTGGTGGTCGAGAACCGCGCCGGCGCCACCGGCATGATCGCGGCCGACCTGGTCGCCAAGGCCGCGCCCGACGGCTACACGCTGATGATGGGCGACAGCGCGATGCTGATCGCCAAGCTGCTGCAGCCGAAGATCGCGATCGACCCGCTGACCAGCTTCAAGCCGGTGGCCGGCGCCTTCGTCTCGCCGCTGATGATCGTCACCGGCAACGACTTCCCGGCCCGCACGCCGGCCGAGCTGGTGACCGAGCTCAAGACCCATCCGGGGCGCTATTCCTTCGCCACCTCGGGCGTCGGCACCGTGCAGCACCTGGGCTTCGAGATGCTCAAGCAGGCCACCGGCAGCTTCGTGGTGCACGTGCCGTACCGTGGCGCCGCGCAGATCGTGCCCGACGTGGTCGGCGGGCAGGTGCCGATCGGCGTCGTCAGCGCCACGGCCGGCATGGCGCAAGCCAAGGCCGGCAAGCTGCGCGCGCTGGCGTTGATGAACACCGCGCGGCTCGAAGCCGCCGACGGCGTGGTGCCGCTGGCCGATGCGCTGCCGGGCTTCGACGTCGCACCGCGCCTCTTCCTGCTGGCGCCGGCCGGCACGCCGGACGAGATCGTCGACAAGCTCGCGGCCGCGGTGAAGACCGTGCTCGACACCCCCGAGGCCGCCACCGCGGCCGCCGCCCAAGGCACCTTGCGGGCCTACGCCACGCCCGCGCAGCTGCGCAAGGAATTGATCGACGAGAACGCGCGCTGGAAGCGCATCATCACCGAGCAGCGCATCGTGGCGGAAGGGAGCTGACCATGGCGCAACCCCACCTGGGCCTGATCGTGCCGCCGGCCGCCGGCGCGGTGCCGGTCGACGGCCCGCTGCTGTACGGCGAGCGCATCCGCTTCAGCGCGCGCGGGCTCGGCCTGGGCGAGATCTCGACGCGCGGCTACACCGAGGTGATCGATTCGGTGATCGAGAAGGCCGTCGAGCTCGCCGCCCTCGGCGTCGGCGCCGTCTCGCTCATGGGCACCTCGCTGAGCTTCTTCCGGGGCGCCGACTTCAACCGGCAGCTGCAGACCGAAATGGCGCGCGCCACCGGCCTGCCCTGCAGCACGATGAGCGACGCCATCGTCGGCGGCCTGCGCAGCCTGGGCGTGCGGCGGGTCGCGGTGGCCACCGCCTACATCGACGAGGTCAACCTGCAGCTGCGCCGCTACCTGCAGGACAGCGACTTCGAGCCGCTGGCCTTGCAGGGGCTGTCGATCTCCGACGTGCAGGCGGTCGGCGCCGTGCCGACCCATGTGCTGGTCGACCTGTGCACGACGGTCTTCGAGGCCAGCCCGGGCGCCGACGGCATCCTGATCTCGTGCKGCGGACTGGTCACGCTCGACGCGGTGCGCGAGGTCGAGGCACGGCACGGCGTGCCCGTGGTCTCGAGCTCGCCCGCGGGCTTCCGGGAGCTGGTGCGCAGCGCCGGGCTGGATGCGCGCTCGCCAGGCCACGGGCGCCTGTTCGCCTGAGCGCGGCAGATCGATGCGCCGGCGGCGCGCAGCACGCTCTGTGCCTTGCGCCCACCGAAATCACCGATGCGTTGCGGCGCACGCGACGACACTTTCGGATCATTCACATCCCTCCTTCCGAACGGTCTCAGTTCGCTCCACCACCGCTCGCGGTGAAATGGCTGTGCTCACGCCACACCCATGCAGGAAAGGAGATCCGCTGCCACCCCAGAGCACCGAGCGAACAACGCCGCGCCGCAGGGCGGGATGTCATGAAGTTCCAGGACATCCATCTGAGGCAAAAAGACGAGCCCCGAAGGTGCGCCAACACCAACGAGGCTCTGACCACAACGTGCCCCTTGGAAGGAAACGCACATCATGGCTACTTCGAATCATAGTCAACCCTCCAGCATCGCCATCGCCGTCTACGGCGGAACGGTGCAGGTCTTCGTGAACTCGCGTAACGGCCCGGCCCACCGGGTCGCCCTCGCCGCAACGGGATTGAAACGCCGTCGCCCGGCGGCCCAGCGACCCAGCCTTCTTGGTATCGCGCCCAGGCATGGCCTCGCATCGATGCTCGATCGCGCCTTGCCGCGCGCCGAGTCTTCCAGCGCAGAGGCGTCAAGCGGCGCGTTCATCGCCACCCACTCGCCCTTCCAGGTGTTTGTCGAACTGGCGAAGGTCGTGGGTTCGGCCAGAAGCGAGATCCTGATCGTCGATCCCTATGTCAACGCGACGGCGCTGACGGACATCGCGATCTCTGCGCGGGAAGGCGTTCAAATCCGCATCCTCGGCGATCGCGCTGGGACCAAGTCGAGCCTCGCGCCGGCGGTCAGCCGCTGGCAGGCGCAGTACAAGGCGTCGCGCCCCCTGGAGGTCCGCCTCGCACGCGACAAGTCTTTGCACGACCGCCTGCTGCTGATCGATCGTGCGGAGGTCTGGAACCTGTCCCAGTCGATCGCGGACTTTGCGAAGAAATCGCCCGCGTCGATCGAGCGCAGCAGCGCCGCCATCGCGAAGGAAAAGGCAACTGCGTACCTTGGCCTTTGGAAGGCCGCTGCGTCATTTCCCTGATCTGGAGTTCCATCCAGCAGCGTGATGGAGAGTTCACGCGTTAGATGACCCGCATTTGGAGATGCCGGATCTTGTACTCCGCGCCGTGGCGCCGGCCATCGCCAGCGTGTCGGTCGCGGTGTTACTCATTCGCGCCGCTGCGCGTGAACGTCGTGACCGGATCTGCCTCTCGATCGTCTTGCGCGCTTTGAAGTCCGCGGGCGTGCACCGGATCTAATGAGAAGGCTCTGATTCCGTCTCGACTTGGCTAGACTGCTTGGCGGTCGGCAGCACGTTACGCAACGTCCACATCACGACATCTTCCTTTCTGAGGACAACACGCGCGCCATGCGACAACGACGTCTCGTCTTGCGCGAGACGTTCAGCTTCCACCAGAATCTGCCCCCCGATGCGCGAGCGCAAAATGACGTTGCGCAGAATCCCGTTCGTATCGTCGCCTCCGCCCGCGCATCGAAGCCCTGTCGTTGCGGTCAAACGCAGAGCCTGGCAGGTTTGAGACTTCACAATGAGATCAACATTCCTAATCTCGCCAAAGCCCAGTAGACGAACCGCCGCCGCCGAAACGGTTGTGTAGCTTCCGGTCAGCACCACGAGAATGACGAGGCCCAACAGGCCACTGATCAGTCCAACACGCCAGGCACGCGACCTGGACTGGCGTGCCGTCATGGAGTTAAGGCCCATGATGAAGAAAAGCCACGCAGAGACCACGCAGACGATCTGCCAGTCAGGATGGGCGCTGTCTTTGGCGACACTCAGCGCAAACCAAAGTGCTATGGATATCCCGAGCAACCACATGAATGCGGCGCACCAGAGTGCCCAAGCGCGGCCGGCGAACTGCATCCAAGGAAAACGGTTGCCAGCGCCCTTGGCCGCGTGAGAAATCTTGGCAGAAAGGCCACCGGCACCGAGCAGAGCCAACACGATAAAAGCGCCGAAGAGGACATGCACAGTTACCCATGGCAGCGCCTTCTCCCAAACGACGCGCGCTACCACCGCCAGCAAAAATACCGCGCATGGCAGGGCCACGGCAGCAAGCGCCCAGCGATCAAATTCAATTGAAGCCTCATCTACCGCGTAGCGGGTCATCACACCAGGGAGAACAATGATGAAGGCCGTTGCAGCAACCGTGCTCAATCCTACCAACGCGATCGCCAAGAGCAACCCCGTCGAACTTGCAAGATCGATGTCGGGCATGAACCCGATGCGAAGGAAGAAGCCCATTAACAAGAGACCGCCACAAGTCAGCGAAGCCGCAGTGAGCATCACGACGGGGTTGTTGCGCGCATGTGTTTGCCACCACGGAATGCGCTTGAGTCTTGGACTTTCTGCGCGACGATTCTTTCTAGGGATGGTCTGCAGAACACGATTTGCAGTCACGGCTGAATGAATAAGGTGATGCCGACGCAACCAGATGACTCGATCGAGCAAGCTCGGCAACGATTTGCCGCGCGGGGCCGCCGCTTTGGCCGCCCTGCAGGCCCGTTTCGGGCCTCCCAGAGGCACTCATCCCCTGACCTCCATCAACTTTCGCCGCGCCATCCACAAATTCGACAGCGCGAACAGCGTGACGATCTGCGCCGTGTTCTTC
>NZ_JBFUCJ010000030.1:0-61271 GCF_056405295.1 Variovorax sp. P1_H2
ATCTACAACCACGTGATCCTGGTGCTCAAGGGCGTTTCCCTGACCGTGCCCGAAGGCGGCATCGTGGCGCTGCTGGGCGGCAACGGCGCGGGCAAGACGACCACCCTGCGCGCCGTGTCGAACCTGCTGGCCGGCGAGCGCGGCGCGGTGACCAAGGGCACGATCGAGCTGCGCGGCGAACGCATCGAAGCCCTGTCGCCGGCCGAGCTGGTGCGGCGCGGCCTGATCCAAGTGATGGAAGGCCGCCACTGCTTCGCCCACCTGTCGATCGAGGACAACCTGATGACCGGCGCCTACACGCGGGTGGACGGCAAGGCCGCGGTCGCGCAGACGCTCGAGAAGGTCTACGCCTACTTCCCGCGGCTGAAGACGCGGCGCGCCTCGCAGGCGGCCTACACCTCGGGCGGCGAGCAGCAGATGTGCGCCATCGGCCGCGCGCTGATGGCCAACCCGAACATGGTGCTGCTCGACGAGCCCTCGATGGGGCTGGCGCCGCAGATCGTCGAGGAGGTGTTCGGCATCGTGAAGGACCTCAACGAGAAGGAAGGCGTGACCTTCCTGCTCGCCGAGCAGAACACCAACATGGCGCTGCGCTATGCCGACTACGGCTACATCCTCGAGAACGGCCGCATCGTCATGGACGGCGAGGCGAAGAGCCTGCGCGAGAACGAGGACGTCAAGGAGTTCTACCTCGGCGTCGGCGGCGCGGACCGCAAGAGCTTCCGCGACGTGAAGAGCTACAAGCGCAGAAAGCGGTGGTTGGCATGACGGATTTCTACGATGCGCTCGAAGTGCGCGACCCGGCCGAGCGCGAGCGCGACCTGCTGGCGGCGCTGCCGAAGCAGATCCTGCAGGCGCAGTCCGCGACCGCGGCCTTCGCGAAGATCCTCGACGGCGTGAAGCCGGCCGAGGTGGCGAGCCGCGATGCGCTGGCGAAGCTGCCGGTGACGCGCAAGTCCGAGCTGCTCGCGCTGCAGAAGGAGCGCCGCGCGAGCGACCCCTTCGGCGGCTTCTCGGCGATCCGCTTCGGCTCGCGCATGCCGCGCGTGTTCGCGAGCCCCGGCACCCTCTACGAGCCCGAGGGCGAGGCAGCGGACTATTGGCGCACCGCGCGTGCGCTGTACGCGGCGGGCTTTCGCCGCGGCGAGCTGGTGCACAACTGCTTCAGCTACCACATGACGCCGGCCGGCTCGATCATGGAGAGCGGCGCCCGCGCGCTCGGCTGCACCGTGTTCGCGGGCGGCACCGGGCAGACCGAGCAGCAGGTGGAGGCGATCGCCGAACTGCGGCCGGCGGGCTACGTCGGCACGCCCAGCTTCCTGAAGATCCTGATCGAGAAGGCGGCCGAGAAGAACATCGCACTCGGCACCCTGGACAAGGCGCTGGTGTCGGGCGAGGCCTTTCCGCCCAGCCTGCGCGACTGGATCGCCGAGCGCGGTGTGACCGGCATCCAGTGCTACGCGACCGCCGACCTGGGCCTGGTCGCCTACGAGACCAGCGCCCGCGAGGGCCTGGTGCTCGACGAGGGCGTGATCGTCGAGATCGTGCGGCCCGGCACCGGGGACCCGGTGCCCGAAGGCGAAGTCGGCGAAGTCGTCGTCACCACCCTGAACCCCGACTATCCGCTGGTCCGTTTCGGCACCGGCGACCTGTCGGCGCTGCTGCCAGGGCACTGCCCGACCGGCCGCAGCAACGCGCGCATCCGCGGCTGGCTCGGCCGCGCCGACCAGACCACCAAGGTGCGCGGCATGTTCGTCCATCCCGGCCAGGTGGCCGAGATCGTGCGCCGCTTTCCCGAAGTGCAGCGCGCGCGTCTGGTGGTCGAGGGCGAGATGGCCAACGACCGCATGACGCTGAGGCTCGAGTGCCCGGCGCCGCCGGAAGGCCTGGCCGAACGCATCGCCGAGGCGATCCGCGACGTCACGAAGCTGCGCGGCACGGTCGAATGGGCAGCGCCCGGCAGCCTGCCGAACGACGGCAAGGTGATCGAAGATGCACGCAGCTACCGATAAGAGCGAAGATGTCGGCCGCGAACAGGAAGCTTCGACATGACACTCCTTGACCAATACCAGCAGAAGCGCATGCCGGCCGCGGAGGCGGTGCGCCAGGTGCACGACGGTGACCTGATCATCGTTCCCACGGGCGTCGGCGAGCCGCCCACGCTGCTCACCGCCCTGTCCGAGCAACGGCTGGACTTCCGCGACGTCAAGGTGGCGCAGATCCTGGCGATGCGCAAGTACGCCTACATCGACCGCGAGACCTCGCAGCACGTGCGCCACGTGGCCCTCTTCTTCGGCGGCGCGACCCGCGCCGGCGGGCAGGAAGGGTGGATCGACTTCATCCCGAACTATTTCTCGGAGATCCCGGCGCAGATCGAGCGCGGGCAGATCCCCGCCGACGTGGTGTTCAGCATGGCCTCGCCGATGGATGCCCACGGCTACTTCGCGCTCAGCCTCGGGGCCGACTACACGATGGCGGCCGTGGCCCGGGCCCGCGCGGTGGTGCTCGAGGTCAACCCCAACGTTCCGTTCGCCAACGGCAACTGCCATGTCCACATCTCGCAGGTCGCAGCCCTGGTGGAAAGCAGCGACCCGGTGCTCGAGGTCGGGCTGCCGAAGATCGGGCCGGTGCAGCAGGCCATCGGCAAGCATGTCGCCGACCTGATCGAGGACGGATCGACTTTGCAGATCGGCTACGGTGGCATCCCCGACGCGGTGGTCATGCAGCTCACCCACAAGCACGACCTCGGCATCCACACCGAGATGCTGGGCGACGGCATCCTGACCCTGATCGAGGCCGGCGTGGTCACCAACCGGCGCAAGAACTACCTGCCGGGCAAGACGGTGGCGACCTTCGCGCTGGGCTCGAGCAAGCTGTACCGCTTCATGGACCGCAACCCGTCGGTGGAGATCCATCCGGTCGACTTCACCAACGCCCCGGCGCTGGCGGGCCTCAACGACAACCTGGTCGCCATCAACGCCACGCTGCAGATCGACCTGCTCGGGCAATGCGGCTCGGAAAGCCTGGGCCACGCGCCCTTTTCCGGCACCGGCGGGCAGTCCGACTTCGTGCGTGCCGCCAACCGCTCGCGCGGCGGCAAGGCCTTCATCGTGCTGCCCTCGACCGCCAAGGGCGACACGCTGTCGCGCATCGTCCCGTCGCTCTCGCCCGGCACGCATGTGAGCACGAGCAAGAACGACATCAACTACGTGGTGACGGAATACGGCGTCGCCCAGCTGCGCGGCAAGTCGGTCAAGCAGCGGGCGCAGGAACTGATCGCCATCGCCCACCCGGACTTCCGCGCCGAGCTGGCCGACCAGGCGAGGCACGCGAAGCTGCTTTGACGCTGCGCGGCAATGCGCGGCGGCACGGTTCATGCGAGCGACAGGCGGCCAGCGTCATGGTGACGAGCGCCCTTCTTCTCCTGCGATGACCCACTCCTTCTTCCAGCCCCCCGTCGGCGACCGCTTCGCCCTGCGCAACCTGCGCGCGCCCCGCTGCCTGGTGCAGCCCGAACCGCCCGACCGCGCCGGCGACGCGCTTTGCGCCATCGACCTGCTGGTCGACCGCGGCCGCATCGCCGCCATCGAAGCCGCGAGCACGCTGCCGGCCGAACTCGGCCCCGACCTCGACGCGTCGATGGTGCTGCCGGGCATGGTCGACTGCCACACGCACCTCGACAAGGGCCACATCTGGCCGCGCCAGGCCAATCCGACCGGCGACGGCGCGGGCGCCTCGGCCGCGACGATGCGCGACCGCCAGGCGCACTGGAAGGCCGAGGACGTGCGCCGGCGCATGGAGTTCGGGCTCGCCACCGCCTACGCCAAGGGCGTGGTCGCGATCAGCACCCACCTCGACTCGCTGGCGCCGCAGGCCTCGATCTCGTTCCCGGTGCTGCGCGAGGTGCGCGAGCGCTGGGCCGGGCGGGTCGACCTGCAGGTGTCCTCGATCGCGCCGCTCGACGTCTTCCTGACCGACGAAGGCCGCCAATTGGCCGATATCGTGGCCGACAGCGGCGGCAAGCTGGGCTGCGTGACGCGCTCCGCGGCCCATCCGGGCGAGCCGATGCCGCCGGACCTCGACGAGGCCCTGGTACGCCTGTTCACCCTGGCCGCCGAGCGCGGGCTCGACCTCGACCTGCATGTGGACGAGTCGACCGACCCGCGCTCGCGCGCGCTGATCCGCGTCGCGCGCACTGCGCAGGCCCAGGATTTCAAGGGCCGCATCCTGTGCGGCCACGTCACCTCGCTGGCCCTGCAGACCGACGAATTCATCGAGGAGACGATCGCCGCCTGCCGCGAGGCCGGCATCGACATCGTGAGCCTGCCGACCGTCAACATGTACCTGCAGGACCGCAGCGCCGGGGCGCGCACGCCGCGCTGGCGCGGTGTGACCGTGCTGCACGAGATGAAGGCGCGCGGCCTGCGGGTGGCGGTGGCAGGCGACAACTGCCGCGACCCCTTCTATGCCTACGGCGACCACGACATGCTCGACACCTTCACCCAGGCCGTGAAGATCCTGCACCTGGACCATCCGCTGGGCGACTGGATCCGCGCCGCGACCGAAACGCCGGCGGCCCTCATGGGCATCGACCGCGGCGTGCTGAAGACCGGCGCGCCCGCCGACCTGCTGGTGCTCAAGGCCCGCAACTACTCGGAGATGCTCTCGCGCACCCAGTTCGACCGCACCGTGCTGCGCGCCGGCCGCGCGATCGACACCACCCTGCCCGACTACCGACTGCTCGACGACCTCATGGTCGGCTTGGATCGCCCCCACGCTCCGTCACTGCGTGTACTCGCTGCCCCCCGAGGGGGCCGCAGTCCGCCTTGGGGCGGCCCGGCGCCGGCCTGAGGCCCCGGCGCAAGTTCAGCGACGATCCCCGGAGATGTAGTGCTGCAACTGCTCGATGATGAAGGTCTGCTCGGAGATGATGCTCTTGACCAGGTCTCCGATCGAGATCAGGCCGACCAGCTTGCCGTTGTCGATGACCGGCAGGTGGCGGATGCGGCTCTGGGTCATCAGCGCCATGCAGTCCTCCGTGGTCTGTTCCGGCCGCACGTAGATCACGGCCGACGTCATGACATCGCGCAACGGCGTGTCCCTGGACGATCGGGCCAGCAGCACGACCTTGCGCGCGTAGTCGCGCTCGGTGACCATGCCGACGATCTTGTCGCCCTCCATCACGAGCAGCGCGCCGACATTCTTCTCGGCCATCAGCGCGACCGCCTCGTACACCGTTGCCGAGGGCGCGATCGAATGAACGGTCGCATCGCCCTTGGCCATGAGGATTTCCGCCACAGATTTCATGAGTTGCATTCTGCGCGGGCCGCGCGGCCGCCACAAGCGGCGCGCCAAACTCGACACCCCATGTAACTTATGGACACAAAACGGGCTGCGCGTCATCTTGTCGATAGCGCCGCCCCACACGACCCATGCCGAATCCGTGCGTTCGCTCACATTCCTTGGTCTGGATCAAGGGCTTGATGGGTGGTCAGGCTCCGGTCAGCCGATAAGATTACGGCCTTTTCTACTCGGAGACAGCATGAACAAACTGCTCGCAATCGCCGCGCTGGCCGCGTTCGCGGTGGGCGCACAGGCCCAGGATTTCCCGGGCGGCAAGCCCATCAGCATCGTGGTGCCGTTCGCCGCGGGCGGACCGACCGACCGCGTCGCGCGCGACCTCGCCGAAGCGCTGCGCAAACCGCTGGGCGGCGGCAGCATCGTGATCGACAACGTGCCCGGTGCCGGCAGCTCGATCGGCGCCGCCAAGGTGGCGCGCGCCAACCCGGACGGCTACACCCTGCTGCTGAACCACATCGGCATGTCGACCATCCCCACCCTGGTGCGCAACGTGCCCTTCAAGGTCGAGACCGGCTTCGAGTACCTCGGCATCGTCAACGACGTCCCGATGACGCTGATCGCCAAGCCGCAGATGGCGGCCAGCAACTACAAGGAACTCAGCGCCTGGATCGCCGCCAACAAGGGCAAGATCAACCTCGGCAACGCCGGCGTCGGATCGGCCTCGCACCTGTGCGGCCTGCTGTTCCAGACCGCGACCAAGACCGAGATGACGCCGGTGCCTTACAAGGGCACGGCGCCCGCCATCACCGACCTGATCGGCGGCCAGATCGATCTCTTGTGCGACCAGACCACCAACACCTCGCCGCAGATCGAGGCCAAGAAGGTCAAGGCCTACGCCGTGACCACGTCGAAGCGCCTGACGACGCCGCTGCTGAAGGACCTGCCGACGCTGCAGGAAGAGGGCCTGAAGGGCTTCGAGGTGACGATCTGGCACGGCCTCTACGCGCCCAAGGGCACGCCGCCGGCCATCACCAAGAAGCTCAACGACGCGCTCAAGGTGGCCTTGAAGGACCCCGAGTTCATCAAGAAGCAGGAAGGCCTGGGCGCCGTGGTGGCGACCGATGGCCGCATCGAGCCCGAGGGCCACAAGCAGTTCGTGGCGGCCGAGATCGCCAAGTGGAGCCCGATCATCAAGGCCGCCGGCGTCTACGCCGACTAGCCTTCGCTCGCCCCCAGGTTGCCCCGCACTTCGTGTCGGGGCGCCCACCCCCTGCCGGGGGCGCAGTCAGCGGCCCGGCAAAGCCGGTTCCGCGACTGCCCACGAACAGGCGCGCTACGCGCAGCCGAAGAAATACCACAGCGCCGACATCACCGGCCGGCGCAGCCAGGCCCGTTGGTGAAACACCGTGGAACCGGCTTTGCCGGGCCACTGGTGTTGCCCCCGGCAGGGGGTGGGCGCCCGGACACGAAGTGCCGGGCAACCTGGGGGCGAGCAACTATTTAGGCCGGATGGCGTCGGCGGTGCCCTGGATGAAAGCCTTGATCTTCTCGACGTCTTCCGGCGTCAGCTTGCCGCTGAAGTCCGGCATGCCGCGCTCCGTGGCCGGGCCCTTGAAGACGAACTTGTCGAGGTTCTCGATGAAGGCCGAGTTCATGTAGCCGAGGTTCGGGATGTTGCCGCCGCGGTCGACGCCGGGCACGCCGTGGCAGAACACGCAGTTGCTCACGTACAGGTAGGTCCCTGCCTCCACCTTGGCGGGGTCGTACTTGACGCCCTGCAGCAGCTTGTCCATGCGGTACTGCACGAACTCCGGCTTGGGCGCGTTGCCGCCGACCGCGAAGGTGTAGACCGTGCCGGGCCCCTGCCGCTCGGTGGCGCGCTGGGCCAGCCCGTAGACGCCGCCCCAGCCGACCGCCACCGACACGTACTGCTTGCCGTCGACCATGAAGGTGGCCGGTGCGGCGACCACGCCGGTGCCGGTCGGCGTCTCCCAGAGCTTCTCGCCGGATTTGGCGTTGTAGGCCACCAGCCGACCATCGGCCGTGCCCTGGAACACCAGGTTGCCGGCGGTGGTCAGGGTGCCGCCGTTCCACGGCGACACGTAGTCGACGGCCCAGGCCTCCTTCTGCGCGATCGGGTCCCAGGCGACCAGGCGGCCCATCGGCTTGCTGGTCGGCGGCTCGGCGTTGACCAACTTGGCGGTGTTCCAGCCCAGTGCCGCATGCGGCCGGCCCGGTGCGTTCTCGTTGAACTTCCAGTCCTTGTCGTCCATCAGGTTGAGCGGCACGTGCTGGGCCGGCAGGTAGGCCAGCCCGGTCTGCGGGTTGTAGGACATCGGATGCCAGTTGTGGGCGCCGAAGGGGCCCGGGATGCTGTCGTTGGGCTTGGAGCCATCGCGCGCCGAGGCGACCTCGATCGGGCGCCCGTTCTTGTCGTAGCCGGTGGCCCAGTTCACGTCGACGAAGTTCTTGGCCGAGATGAACTTGCCGTTGGTGCGGTCGATGACGAAGAAGAAGCCGTTCTTGGGCGCATGCAGGATCACCTTGCGCGGCTTGCCGCCGATCTTGATGTCGGCCAGGATCATCGGCTGGGTCGAGGTGTAGTCCCAGTTGTCGCCGGGCGTCTCCTGGTAGTGCCACTTGTACGCCCCGGTGTCGGGATCGAGCGCCACGATCGACGCCAGATAGAGGTTGTCGCCGCCCTTCGGGCTTCGCTGGCTTCGGGCCCATGGGGAGCCGTTGCCGGTGCCCACGTACATCAGGTTCAGCTCGGGGTCGAAGGTGAGCGAATCCCAGGCGGTGCCGCCGCCGCCCGACTCCCAGTACCTGTTGCTCGGGTCCCAGGTCTTGGCCGCCTTGGCCATCGAAGCGTCCTCGAAGGGCTTCGACGGGTCGCCCGGCACCACGAACCAGCGCCACTTCTGCTCGCCCGAGGCGGCGTCGTAGGCCGTGACGTAGCCGCGCACGCCGTACTCGGCGCCACCGTTGCCGATGACCACCTTGCCCTTGAAGACGCGCGGCGCGCCGGTGATGGTGTAGGCGCGGCTGTGGTCGATGATCGTGTCCTTCTCCCACACCACCTGGCCGGTGGCGGCGTCGAGCGCGATCAGCCGGCCGTCGTACGAGGCCACGTAGACCTTGCCCTGGTACAGCGCCRCGCCGCGGTTGACCACGTCGCAGCAGCCCTTGAAGCCCATCGCGCGGTCGACCTTGGGGTCGTAGGTCCAGATCTTCTTGCCGGTGCGCGCATCGACCGCATGCACCACGCTCCAGGAGGCCGTGACGTACATGATGCCGTCGACCACCAAGGGCGTGGCCTCGACGCCGCGCGTCGACTGCAGGTCGTAGGACCAGACCAGGCCCAGGTCCTTGACGTTGCCGGTGTTGACCTGGTCGAGCTTGCTGAAGCGGGTCTCGGCGTAGTCCAGGCCATAGCTGGGCCAGTCGGGCGTCCTGGCGGCGTTGGCCCGGATGAAGGCGCCGTCGACCTTCTGCGTGGCGGCCTTGATGTGCTCGGGCGAGCCCTTGGCGGATTGCGCCGCGGCGCTCGTGGCGCCCAGGCACAGCAACGCGCCGAGCGCCAGCGCGGCGTGAGTCTTGATCATCGTGTCGTCTCCTGTCGTTGTGAGACGAAGGATCGGCCCAGCCGGCACTTTGATCATCCTCGGGATTTCCCTAGACCCGGACTGTTCCATTGCGGAACAAATTCGAGCCTCATTTTTCCTTGCCCTGGAGGCGCCCGTGGCCCTTTCGACGCGTGCCGTGGCCGGCGGCCCACTACAGTTGTTCGCCACCACGCCCGCCGAGCGCGTGGCGCTGGCCCGCATCCAGTTCTTCGAGGAGGGCGTGCGCCCTTCCGGGCTGGTCGGCGAGGCCGTGATCCAGTCCTGGATGCGCTGCGCGCGCACCCATGCCGACACCCGCCGTGCCGTGTCCTTCGACGCCGTGACGCCGAGCCGCCTGCATGCCACGCTGGCGCGCAACCAGGACCTGCTCGAGGCCGCTCGCGGTGAACTGGCGGACATGGAGAGCTCGCTGGCCGGCACCGACTGTCGCGTGCTGCTGACCGACGCGCAGGGCGTGATCGTGCACGTCACGCACCACCCGGCCGCAGCCCAGCAGCCGATCCTGCACCGGACCGCGCGGCTGGGCGTCAACATCGCCGAGAGCGTGGTCGGCACCACCGCGCCCGGCATCGTGGCGCGCACCGGCCAGGCCTGCACGGTCGACGGCGCCGAGCATTACTTCGAATGCCTGCGCGCCATGCAGTGCGCAGCGGCGCCCATCCGCGACGTGCACGGGCAGCTGGCCGGCGTGCTCGACCTGTCGGTCGAATCGCGCCGCTTCGGCTTCGATGCGGCCTCGATGGTCGCGCTCTACGCCACCACGATCGAAAACCGGCTGCTGCTGGCGCAGTCGCGCGACCGTCTGGTGCTGCGCTTCCAGGCCAGCCCGACGCTGCTCGGCACGCCGATGGAAGCGCTGGCGGGCATCGCCGAGGATGGCACCGTGGCCTGGCTCAACAGCGCCGGCGCACGGCTGATCGGCGGCCTGCCCGAGGCCGGCCCCTGCGCCGTGGAAATGCTGTTCGGCCTCGACGTCGATGGGTTGCTGCGCCTGGGCCGGCGGGAAGCCGCGCAGCCCGTGCGGCTCGCGAGCGGGCTCGGCGTCTGGCTGCAGGCCCGCGCAAAAGCGCACGACGGCGTTGATTTTCGCCACGCCGTGAGCGTGCCCGCGACGGCGCCCGTCGCGGAGGCACGGGCGAGCGCTGCCGACGCCCCGCAGCAACCGGTCGAAGCATCGCCAGCCGCGGGGGAGGACGCCGGCGATGGCACGCTGCAAGGCCGCAGCCGCAGGCTGATCGAGGAAACGCTGGCGGCCCACCACGGCAACATCTCGCACGCGGCGCGCCAGCTGCGCGTGTCGCGCGGCACGCTCTACCGGCGGCTCAAACGCTGGCGCGAGGAGGACCGGGCGCCTCGGGAATGAAGCGGCTGCCTTCGAGGGCGGGGCAGCACCGTTACAACTTCGGCTGTCATCCGGCGCATGACCGGAGCGTTGTAGGTTGAGCCCGTCCTTATTTTCAGGGCTGGCCGATCGTCCCCATACCTCACTCTAACTTCGACGCTCCATGAAACGCACTCTGATCGCCCTCACTGCCGCCGCCTTCGCCCTTGCCGCCGGCGCCTCCTTCGCCGCCACGCCTGCCGATGGTGCAGCGCCCGCAGCGCCGGCCGCCACCAAGTCCAAGGCCAAGTCGACGAAGCACTCGACCCACAAGACTTCGCACAAGGTCGCCCACAAGAAGGCGCCCAAGACCGCGGCCTGAACAGCCCGATCTGAACAAGCCCCTTCGGGGGCTTTTTCATTGGCTGGCCGAGATCCGAGGTCCTAGGAAGCGGGGTCGATCGCCGCCGCCCGTTCGCGCCGTGCCTCCGAGGTCGGATGCAGCGGGCGCAGGTATTCGTGCAGGGCCAGCGCGGCGGCGCCGACCGCTGTCGCCCACGGGCCGTAGCGCGCCGCGCGCACCACCGGCGGCGCCAGGCCGGCGCTCTCGGCATAGCCCTGCACGGTCGCGATCGCGCCCGGCAGGAAGCCCGGGTGCGCCTCGCAGGACTTGCCGCCGACCACGATCGCGCGCGGCTCGAAGGTGACCCACAGGTTCTGCAACAGCACGCCGAGGAAGCGGGCCGCGCGCGCCGGACCTTCCGCGTCGCGGTCGAGCACGCGCGAGCCGAGGAACACCTCGGCGCAGCCCCGCCGCCCGCAGGAACAGCGCGGACCGTCGATCTGCAGCACGGTGTGTCCGATCTCGCCGGCCATGCCGCGTGCGCCGGTGAACAGGAGGTCGTTCAGCACCACGCCGGCGCCCACGCCGACATCGCAGCTGACGAAGATCAGCGGGTCCTCGCCCTCGCCGTCCGAGAACTCGAACTCGCCGAGCACACCGGCATCG
The DNA here is from genome assembly GCF_056405295.1 of Variovorax sp. P1_H2. Classification (NCBI taxonomy): domain Bacteria; kingdom Pseudomonadati; phylum Pseudomonadota; class Betaproteobacteria; order Burkholderiales; family Comamonadaceae; genus Variovorax; species Variovorax sp. P1_H2. The sequence goes on from NZ_JBFUCJ010000030.1 coordinate 11,258, forward strand.
GCGTCGTTCTGCAATTGCACCGCGATGCCCGCCAGGCCTTCGCGCGCCAGCGCCTCGGCAAGGATCGGCAGCAGGTCCAGGTTGCGCCAGCCCAGGTTGGGCGCAAAGCGCACCATGCCCGTGGCATCGTCGAGCGCCCCCGGCACGCCGACACCGATGCCCGAGAGGCGAAGTCCCGCGGCCTGCATCCGCGCATGCACGGCCGCCACCATGCGCGCCACCTGGGCACTGGCCACCACCGGCGCATGGTCGGCCAGCGGCTCCGAGTCGGAATGCAGCAGCTCGCCCCGCAGCGACACGCAGACCACGCGCACCACCTCGACCGCGATCTCGACGCCCACCAGCGCTCGCACCCCGACGTTGATCGACAACGGGGTCGATGGCCGCCCCAGGCCGTCGGCCACCRGGGCCTCGGCCTCCTCGAGCCAGCCGTCGTCGAGCAGCTCGCGCACCAGCAGGCTGACGGTCGACTTGGTCAGGCCGCTTTCGGCCGCCAGCCGCGCGCGCGACAGGCCGGGCCGGGCTCGCAGCAGCCGCAGCAGCACGCTGCGGTTGATGCGCTTGACCAGCTGCTGGTCGCCCGTGGTCTTCATCCGGCCCCGGTCCTCAGACCGCTCGCCGGGCCGCCCCAAGGGCGGACTGCGCCCCCTTGGAGGGCAGCGACGACACGCAGTGCGCAGCGTGGGGGCTCATGTGAGCTCGCCGGGCCGCCCCAAGGGCGGACTGCGCCCCCTCGGGGGGCAGCGACGACACGCAGTGCGCAGCGTGGGGGCTCCGCCCGCCGCCGGGCCGCCCCCAGGCGGGCGACACCCCCCCGGGGGGCAGCGACGACACGCAGTGCGCAGCGTGGGGGCTCCGCCCGCCGCCGGGCCGCCCCCAGGCGGGCGACACCCCCCGGGGGGGCAGCGACGACACGCAGTGCGGAGCGTGGGGGCTCCGCCCGCCGCCGGGCCGCCCCCAGGCGGGCGACACCCCCTCGGGGGGCAGCGACGACACGCAGTGCGGAGCGTGGGGGCTCATGTGCCCTTCGCGTGCTCGGCCTGCGCCTTGCCCTCGGGCCGCTTGCCGGCAATGATCATCCCGAGCACCTCGTCCTCGGTGACGTCGGCAGTGCGGTAGGTGCCGACCAGCCGGCCGTTCTTCATCACCGCCAGCCGGTCGCTGAGGCCGAACACGTCGGGCATGTCGTGGGTGATCAGGAAGATGCCGACGCCATCGGCCTTGAGCTGCTTGACCAGCGCGCCGACCATCGCGGTCTCTTCGGGGCCGAGGGCGGCGCAAGGCTCGTCCATGATCAGGATCCGGGCGTTGAAATACAGCGCGCGCGAGATCGCCACCACCTGCCGCTGGCCGCCCGACAGGCGCCGCACCGGCACCCGGATGTTGGTGAAGTTCTTGTTCAGGCGATGGAACACACGGCGCGCCTGGCCCTCCATGAAATGGTCGTCGAGCGTGCGCCACGGCGTGAGCTTCTCGCGGCCGAGGAACAGGTTGGCGACCGAGTCGAGGTTGTCGGCCAGCGCCAGCGTCTGGTAGATGGTCTCGATGCCCTGGGCCTGCGCCTCGGAGGGCGTGCGGATGCTCACCTTCTCGCCTGCGATCAGCGTCTCGCCCGAGTCGATCGGATAGGCACCTGCGAGCATCTTCATCAAGGTCGACTTGCCAGCGCCGTTGTGGCCCAGCAGCGCGACCACTTCGCCGGGGTAGAGGTTGACGCTGACGCCGTCGACCGCCTTCACGCCGCCGAAGGCCTTGTGGATCTCGCGCAGCTCGACCAGGGGTGGGTTGGCGCTCATTTCAGTTCTCCCCGAATTTCTTGCGGTAGAGGACGTCGAAGACGACCGCCACGATCAGCACCTGGCCGATGATCACCATCCGCTTGCCGATCGGGACGTCGAGCAGCAGCATGCCGCTGTCGAGCGACTGCATGATCAGCGCGCCCAGCACCGAGCCGAAGATCGAGCCGCTGCCGCCGGCCAGCGCGGTGCCGCCGATCACCGCGGCGGCGATCACGTAGAGCTCCATGCCGGTGCCGAGCGAGTTGGTACCGGCGTTGAGCCGCGCGATCGAGACGATCGCGGCGATCGTCACCAGCACCGCCAGCAGCGCGAACAGCATCAGCGTCACACGCTTGACCGGGATGCCGACCAGCGCCGCCGCATCGGGATTGCCGCCCATCGCGAACACATAGCGCCCGAAGCGGGTGCGATGAACGATGAAGGACAGCACCACCGCAACCACGGCCCAGATCAGCACCGGGATCGGGATGCCCTGGGCCTCGGTCTTCGACGAGATCTGGTAGTTGTTCATGGTGGCGGCGAAGGCGAACACCACCACCACCGGGAGCGCCGTGAGCAGCAGGTCCAGCCACAGCGGCTCGACCGGCATCTCGTGGCGCTGCCGCGCGCGCCGCTTCTGCAGCATCCGCGCAAACAGTACGATGGCCACCAGCGCCGCCAGCACCCAGGACGCCGCGGTGCCGATGCCGCCGTCGTAGCCGCCGCCGAGGCGCTGGAAGAACTCGTCGTTGACCGGCTGCGTCTTGCCGTCCGCCACCAGGAAGGCGGCGCCGCGGAAGGACATCAGACCGCCCAGCGTGACCACGAAGGACGGCACGCCCAGCACCGCCGTCAGCCCGCCCTGGTAGAGGGCCACCAGCAACGCCACCGCCAGCCCCGCGAGGCAGGCGGCGGGCCAGGACCAGCCCGCGCTGTACTGCAGATAGGCGATCAGCACGCCGACGAAACCCATCACCGAGCCGACCGACAGGTCGATGTGGCGGGCCACGATGATCAGCACCATCACGGTCGACACGATGCCCACCACCGCGGTCTGCTGGGCGATGTTGTAGAGGTTCTCGGGCGACAGGAAGACGCCGCCCGACAGCACGTGGAAGACGATCGCCATCACCACCAGCAGCACGCTCATGAGCGCCAGCCGGAGGTCGACGCCGCTGCGGCGCCACAGATTCGGCGACGAGTTCATGGGGATCGCCTCCTTTCAAGAACACCGTGGAACCGGCTTTGCCGGGCCACCGGTGTTGCCCCCGGCAGGGGGTGGGCGGCTACACGCAGTGAGCCAACCTGGGGGCGAGCAACAGTCCCACGGCTTTGCCGGGCCGCTGGTGTTGCCCCCGGAGAGGGGGTGGGCGGCCACACGAAGCGGGCCAACCTGGGGGAGAGCTTCATTTGCAGGCCGCAGGTGCCTTGTCGCCGCTGACGCCCTTGCAGAGCTCGTCTTTCTTGATCCAGCCCGCCTTCACCACCACGTCGAGGTTGTCGCGCGTGATCGGCACCGGCGTCAGGAAGCGCGAGGAGATCGCCACCTTCTTCTCGCCGCCGCTCCAGTCGGTCGCCTTCTCGGCCGGCTTTCCGCTGGCCAGCGCGACCGCGGCGGAAGCCGCCTCGCGGCCGAGCTCGCGCGAGTCCTTCCAGACCGAGACGGTCTGGGTGCCGAGCGCGATGCGGTTCAGCGCGGCGAAGTCGGCGTCCTGGCCCGACACCGGGATCCCGCGGATGCCCTTGGCCGTGAGCGCCGCCACCGCGCCGCCGGCGGTGCCGTCGTTCGAGGCCACCACCGCATCGACCTTGTTCCCGGCCTTGGTCAGGATCTGCTCCATGTTCTTCTGCGCCACCTCGGGCTTCCAGCCTTCGGTGAACTCGTCGCCGACGATCTTGATGTCGCCCTTCTTGACCGCGTCGGCAATCACCTCCTGCTGCCCGGCGCGCAGGAAGTTGGCGTTCGGGTCGGTCGGCGAGCCCTTGATCATCACGTAGTTGCCCTTGGGCTGGATCTTGTAGACCGCGCGCGCCTGCATGCGGCCGACCTCGGTGTTGTCGAAGGTGATGTAGAACACGCCGGGCGTCTCGATCAGCCGGTCGTAGGCCACCACCGGCACCTTCTGCTTCAGCGCCTTGTTGACCGCCGGCAGGATCGCGTCCTTGTCCATCGCGAGCACGATCAGCGCCTTGGCACCCTTGGACATCAGGCCCTCGATGTCGCCGAGCTGCTTCTCGGGCGAGCCGCCGGCGTCGGCGCTGATGTACTTGGCGCCGAGTTTCTCGAGCTGGGCCTTCATCGCGGCCTCGTCGGTCTTCCAGCGCTCCTCCTGGAAATTGGACCAGCTCACGCCGACCACGGTCTGGGCGGCGGCGCCGAGGGCGCTGAGGCCCAGGGCCAGAGTGGCCAGGGCAGGCAGGGTACGGGCGAGCTTCATGAGTGTGTCTCCAGCGTTCTTGGTTAGGTTGCCCTATTAGTTTGAGCAACAAACTAAGTATGTCGGCCGTCCTCGCGCGGCGGCATTGGGACATTCCCTGCGGGTAAATGCGCTGCCGCCCTGTTAGTCACAGCCGATACGATTTTTGGCTGAAAGCACGCTGTGCATAAGCTGGAGACAAGATGAGTCCTGAAATTTCAGCGCCGGAGCGCCTCGCGCTCTATCGCGCGATGGTGCGCATCCGCGCCTTCGAGAACGCCGCCGAGACGGCCAGCCAGGGCGGCGTCAGCGCCTATGGCCAGGAAGCGGCGGGAGCCGCCAAGGTGCGCGGGCCGCTGCACCTGTCGACCGGCCAGGAGGCGGTGCCGGCCGGTGTCTGCGCCCATCTGGTGGCCGCCGACTACCTGACCTCGACCCATCGCGGCCACGGCCACACGCTGGCCAAGGGCGCCGACCTGGGCCGCATGATGGCCGAGTTGTTCGGCAAGGCCAGCGGCTTCAACGGCGGCAAGGGCGGCTCGATGCACATCGCCGACTTCTCGGTCGGCATGCTGGGCGCCAACGGCGTGGTGGCGGCCGGCCTGCCGATCGCGGTCGGTGCCGCGCACGCCCAGAAGCTGCAGAAGAAGGACGCCATCACGGTCTGCTTCTTCGGCGACGGCGCGATCAACCGCGGGCCCTTCCTCGAATCGCTGAACTGGGCCCGCGTCTACCGCTTGCCGGTGCTGTTCGTCTGCGAGGACAACCGCTGGAGCGCCACCACCGCGAGCGGCCCGATGACCGCCGGCGAGGGCGCCTCGGCGCGCGCCGAGGCGCTGGACATCGCAGCCACCCAAGTCGACGGCAACGAAGTGTTCGCGGTCCATGCCGCGGCCCGCAGGCTGGTCGCCGAGGTGCGTGCCGGCAGCGGCCCGTGCCTGCTGCACGCCCTCACCTACCGCGTCAAGGGCCATGTCTCGGTCGACCCGGCCGCCTACCGCGACCCGGCCGAACTGGCCGCTGCGCTCGAGACCGACCCGATCGCGCGGGCCCGCGCGCGGATGATCGCCGGCGGCATCGATGCCGCCGCGCTGGCGGCGATCGAGAACCAGGCCCATGCCGAGGTCGAGGCCGCGCTGGCCGCCGCCGACGCCGCGCCCTGGCCCGAGGCCAGCGCCGCCTTCACCGACGTGCAGACCACCGGAGCCGGCCAATGGACATGACGCACGATTCGGCGGCTGCGGCCGTCCTTCGACTCAGCTACGCCGAAGCCGCCGCGCTGGCGGTGCAACGCGAGATGGAAGCCGACCCGCGCGTGGTGGTGCTCGGCGAAGACGTCGGCCGCGGCGGCATCTTCGGCCAGTACAGGGGCCTGCAGCAGCGCTTCGGCGCCGAGCGCGTGATCGACACGCCGATCTCCGAGGCCGCGATCATGGGCGCCGGCGTCGGCATGGCACTGGCGGGGCTGCGGCCGGTGGTCGAGATGCGGGTGGTCGACTTCGCACTCTGCGGCATGGACGAACTGGTCAACCAGGCGGCCAAGAACCGTTTCATGTTCGGCGGCCAGGGCCGCGTGCCGCTGGTGGCGCGCATGCCCGGCGGCATCTGGGACGCCTCGGCGGCGCAGCATTCGCAGTCGCTCGAAGCCTGGTTCGCGCACCTGCCGGGTGTCGTGGTGGTGTGTCCCTCGACCCCGCAGGACAACCATTCGCTGCTGCGCGCCGCGCTGCAATGCGGCGATCCGGTGGTCTACATCGAGCACAAGACGCTCTGGGGCGCGCGCGGGCCGGTCGACGAAAGCCTGGACCTGCCGCTCGGCAAGGCCGCCCGGCGGCGCCGCGGCGATGCGCTGACGCTGGTCAGCTGGGGCCGGCAGATGCAGGTCTGCGACGCCGCCTGCGAGACGCTGGCGGCCGAGGGCATCGAGGTCGACCTGCTCGACTTGCGCACGCTCTGGCCCTGGGACCGCGAGGCCGTCCTCGAATCCTGCGGCCGCACCGGGCGGCTGCTGGTGGTGCACGAGGCGGTGCAGGCCGCGGGCTTCGGCGCCGAGATCGCGGCCACAGCGGCCGAGGCGACGGGCTGCCGCGTCGCCCGGCGCGGCGCGCCGCGCATTCCGGTCGGCTACGCGCCGGTGCTCGAAGCCCAATCGCGCGTCGGCGCCGAGCGGATCGTCGACGCAGCCCGGACGCTGCGGGGATGATCCCGCACGCCGCCGACGCGGTGGAAGACATGGTCTTCCTCAAGCTGGTGCGGGTCGTCAACCTGACGGCGCGGCCCTTCCAGCAGCGCGTCGGCCGCGAGCACCAGCTCACGCTCAACGAATGGCGCGTGATGGCGCTGCTCGGCGGTTGCCCCGGCCTCACGGCGACGCAACTCGCCGACCTCACGGGGCTCGACAAGATGGCGGTGAGCCGCGCCCTCGCGGGCTTGCAACGCGCCAGGCGCCTGCACCGCCACGAAGATCCGACCGACCAGCGCAAGAGCCGGCTCCACCTGAGCAGTGCCGGCAAGGCCGTCTACGCGGCGGTCGTGGTGCAGGCGCGCCGGCGCGAGGCCGAACTGTTCGCGGGCGTCGCGGCCGAAGAGCTGCAGCAACTCAATGGCACGCTCGACAAATTGATCGCCTCGGTGGCCTGCCACGCGGACGCGCCGGCCTCAGGAACGAGTTCAGGCTGAGAAGCCGCCGTCGATCATGAGGCTGGCGCCGGTCACGAACGCGGCCTCGGGGCTCGCGAGGTAGGCGACCATGCCGGCGATCTCTTCGCCGCGGCCATGCCGCGGCAACGCCATCAGCGCGTGCATCGACTCGGCGTTCGGACCACCGGCCGGGTTCATCTCGGTGTCGACCGGGCCGGGCTGCACGTTGTTGACCGTGATGCCACGCGGCCCGAGATCGCGCGCGAGCCCGCGGGTCAGGCCGCTGAGCGCCGACTTGCTCATCGCGTAGGCGGCGAAGCCCGGCCATGGCATGCGCTCGGCGTTGGTGCTGCCGATGGTGATGACGCGGCCGCCCTCGCCCATGTGGCGCACGGCCGCCTGGGTGGCGACGAAGACCGCCCGCACGTTGACGTCGAGCGTGCGATCGAAGTCTTCCAGCGACATCTGGTCGATGCTGCCGCCGAGAAAGACGCCGGCGTTGTTGACCAGGATGTCGAGCCGGCCGAAGGTCTTCGCCGCCAGCGCGACCGCCGCACCGAGCGCGTCGGCATCCGCGCTGTCGGCCTGGATCGCCAGCGCGTGGCCGCCGGCGGCCTCGATCTCGGCGGCCAGCGCCCGGGCGGCGGCCTCGTTGCTGGCATAGGTGAAGGCGACCGCGGCGCCGTCGCGTGCGAGGCGCCGCACCACGGCCGCACCGATGCCGCGCGAGCCGCCAGTGACGAGGGCGACCTTGCCGGCCTGGGCGGGTTGAACAGGCTGAAGGGATGGGACAGAGGGGACTGTGGACATGGTGTGCTCCTGAAGCGGTGGGTATGCCCCCAGTGTCGAGATTTCATTGCGTTGCCGGTAGCTACCAATCTGATGCATCTGATTCAACCTTCAGTTGAAAATGGCGAGATGCAGCCTCTCAGCCACCTCGAATCCTTCGTCCGCAGCGCGGAAGCCGGGAGCTTTTCAGCCGCCGCCCGCCGACTCGGCCTGACGCCGGCGGCCGTGAGCAAGAACGTGGCGCGGCTGGAAACAGGCCTCGGCGTGCGGCTCTTTCAGCGCAGCACCCGCAAGCTCACGTTGACCGAAAGCGGCGAGCGCCTGTTCCGCCAGATCGGCGGCGCCCTCGGCACGCTGGCCGATGCCGTCGCCGGCATCGCGCAAAACGACGGCGCGCCCGCCGGCATCCTCAAGGTCAGCATGGGCCAGGCGTTCGGTCGCGCCTACATGCTGCCGCTGTTGTCCGAGTTCCTGGCGCGCTATCCCGCCGTGCTGCCCGACTGGCACTTCGACAACCGGCAGGTCGACCTGATCGGCGAAGGTTTCGATGCCGGCGTCGGTGGCGGCATCGAGCTGACGCAGGGTCTGGTGGCGCGCGAGCTGGCGCGCGTGCACATCGTGGCGACCGCCGCCCCGAGCTACCTGGCCGGCAAGCCGCTGCCACGCCGTCCGGCCGACTTGGCCGACCACGACGGCATCGTCCGCCGCTCCTCGCCGACTGGCCGCGTGCGGGCCTGGACGCTGCGCAACAGGGCCGGCGACGAAGGCGTGGCCGAGACGCGGCCACGGCTGATCTTCAGCGACCCCGAGGCGATGCGCGATGCCGCCGTGATGGGCCTGGGCGTGGCGCTGCTGCCGATGGCCTTTGCCCTGCCCGCGCTGCAGAGCGGCGCGCTGCTGCGCCTGCTGCCCGGCTGGTATGCGGACAACGGGCCGATCTCGCTCTACTACCCAAGCAAGAAGCTGCTGCCGGCCAAGACCCTGCTCTTCGTCGATTTCGTGGTCGAGCGGCTTCGCGAGCAGGACTTCGCACGGCGCATGCTGGGCGGTTGAGCCCGGCGGTCGCTTTCGGGTCGCCCGGGGTTTCCACCCGCGACGCCAAGACCGCTTAGCCGGTACAAACAGCCCATGACCTTCTCCCCTTCTCTTCCGCGCCGCGCCGTCCTGGCGCTGGCCACGACCGCCGCCCTCACCCTCCTGGCCGGCTCCGCCGCCGCCCAGGCCACCTGGCCGACCAAACCGGTGCGCATCGTGGTGCCCTTCGCGCCGGGCGGCACCACGGACATCCTCGCGCGCGCCATCGCGCCCGAACTGTCGAAGGCTTTCGGCCAGCAGTTCATCGTCGACAACCGGGCCGGCGCCGGGGGCAATGTCGGCGCCGAGATCGTGKCCAAGGCGCCGAACGACGGCTATACCCTGCTGATGGGCACGGTCGGCACGCACGGCATCAACCGGGCGCTCTATCCCAAGCTGCCCTACGACCCGATCAAGGACTTCGTGCCGATCACGCTGGTGGCGGCGGTGCCCAACGTGATGGAAATGAACGTCGACAAGGCGCGCGCGCTCAACATCAACAACGTCGCCGACTTCATCAAATACGCGAAGGCCAATCCCGGCAAGCTCAACATGGCCTCGAGCGGCAGCGGCACCTCGATCCACCTGGCGGGCGAGCTCTTCAAGAGCATGACCGGCAGCTACATGACCCACATCCCGTATCGCGGCTCGGGCCCGGCGCTGATGGACATGGTGGGCGGCAATGCCGACGTGATGTTCGACAACCTGCCGTCCTCGATGCAGCAGATCAAGGGCGGCAAGCTCAAGGCGCTGGCCGTGACCAGTTCGCAGCGTTCGCCGGCCCTGCCCGACGTGCCGACCGTCGAGGAAGCCGGCGGCCCCGCACTCAAGGGCTACGAGGCCAGCTCGTGGTTCGGCCTGCTGGCCCCGGCCGGCACCTCGCCGGAGATCGTCAACCGCATCCAGCAGGAAGTGGCCAAGGCCCTGGCCACGCCGGCCGTGAAGGAAAAGCTGGTCGCCCAGGGCGCCATTCCCAGCGGGAACTCACCCGCCGACTTCGCCAAGCTGATCGATTCCGAACACGCCAAGTGGGCCAAGGTCGTCAAGGCCTCCGGCGCGAAAGTGGACTGACCCCCAGGTTGCCCGGCACTTCGTGTCCGGGCGCCCACCCCCTTCCAGGGGGCGCAGTCAGCGGCCCGGCGAAGCCGCTGAACTGTTGCTCACCCCCAGGTTGGGCTCACTGCGTGTAGCCCGCCCACCCCCTGCCGGGGGCGCAGCCAGCGGCCCGGCGAAGCCGGTTCCGCGGCTGCCCACGAACAGGCGCGCTACGCGCAGCCATAGAACCAACACAGCGCCGGATTCTGGCCGGCGCAGCCAGGCCCGTTGGTGAAACACCGCGGAACTGGCTTTGCCAGGCCGCTGGTGTTGCCCCCGGTAGGGGGTGGGCGGGCTACACGCAGTGAGCCCAACCTGGGGGCGAGCTCAAGTATTCCAGACGACGTCCTTGCCGTCGGCCAGCGAGTCCTTGAGCATGTGCAGCAAGGGCACGGCACGCTGGTGCAGACCGATGTGCTGTTTTTCGGCTTCGTTGTCGTGCCCCTCGACCGCGTAGTCGTCGGCATTGTGGACGTTGCGGTTCTCGCGCGCCACGGCCGCCTCGAGCGCCGAAATGGCGGCCGGAATCTGTTCTCCCGTGATGACGCCCTGGTGCGCCGGCGCCTTGCCGATGATGTCGAGCAACTGGCGCGCGTGGATTTCAAGCATCACGAAAGGGGGGGTGGCTCGCGATTGGAATCGATACAGCATGGTGCCTCTCTCACTTGTAGATGTAGTCGCGAACGAAAGGGTACTCCGATTGCGCGCCGCGCAGCGGCCGCGCATCGACCTGGCCGTCCGGCCGGGTCGACAGCATCTGGTGCAGCGAAATCCAGCCTTGCTCGAAGCACATCGCCGAGCCGGCGAGGTAGAGCCGGTAGGCGCGCAGGATGCGCTCGGCGTTCTCGCCCTGGCGGCCGCCGCCCCTCTGGAGCACTTCGCGCGCCTCGCCGAGCCGCGCCTCGAGGGCGTCGGACCAGGCCCACAGCGTGCGCGCATAGTGCGGCCGCAGGTTCTCGGTGTCGACCATCTCCAGCCCCGCAGCCGCGGTCTCGCGCAGCACGTGGGTCACGTGCAGCAATTCGCCGCCCGGGAAGATGTACTTCTCGATGAAGTCGCCCATGCCCGCGCCGAGCTGCCGGTAGTCGAGCTGGCCCGAGGTGATGCCGTGGTTCATCACCAGGCCGCCGGGCGCCAGCAGCGAATGGATCTTGCGGAAGTAGGTCCCCATGTTGGCACTGCCGACGTGCTCGAACATGCCGATCGACGAGATCTTGTCGAAGGGCTTGGCGCTGTCGAGTTGGCGGTAGTCGCGCAGCTCGACCCGCACCCGGCCCTGCAGCCCCTTCTCCTCGATCAGGCGCTGCACGTGGGCATGCTGGTTCTTCGACAGCGTGATGCCGGTCGCATCCACGCCGTAGTGTTCGGCCGCCCACATCAGCAGCGCGCCCCAGCCCGAGCCGATGTCCAGGTAGCGCTCGCCCGGTTTCAGCATCAGCTTGCGGCAGATGTGGTCGAGCTTGGCCTCCTGGGCCTGCGACAGCGTCATGTCGGCGCTGCGGAAATAGGCACACGAATAGACCCGCCGCGGATCGAGCCACAAGGCATAGAAATCGTCGGAGACGTCGTAGTGGAACTCGATCTGGGCCGCATCCTTGCCCAGCGAATGCGAGCCGCGTGATTTGGCGCGGCGCTGCAGGCGGCTCCACCAGCCGGTGTTGGTCTCGGCCGGATTGCCGGGCAGCAGGCCGACCGCTGCATCGATCAGGTCGCGCATAGCGCCTTCGATCTGGATGCGGCCCTCGACGTAGGACTCGCCGATCGAGCCGATCTGGCGCCCCGCCAGCTTGGTCAGCTCGGACCAGTCCTTGAAGGCCAGGGTGACGCGGGCCCCGGCCTTGGCCACCTGCCGGCCATCGGGGAGTTGCAGCGCGATGGGAACGGACAGCGAGGAAAGCTGGGACTCGATCTTCGGTATCAGGCTTTGCATACAGGACATTCTTGCCAGCGAAAAGAGGCTCGTCAACCGGGTGGGCCGGGAACCTCGGGCTTTCCATGGTTGACACGAGATCGTTTATGTCTAAACTATTTATCCATGAATAGCTTCACTCCGAATCTTCGCCGCGTGCTGTGCATCGGCGGCGGCCCCGCCGGGCTCTACTTCGCACTGCTGATGAAGGCCCGCAAGCCTTCGCTGCAGGTCACGGTGATCGAGCGAAACCGCCCGTTCGACACCTTCGGCTGGGGGGTGGTGCTGAGCGACCAGACGCTGGCCAACCTCGCCGCCGCCGACGCCCCCACCGCGGCGCTGATCGGCCGCGAGTTCCATCACTGGGACGACATCCAGGTCTTCTTCAAGGGCCGGCAGGTGCGTTCGGGCGGCCACGGCTTCTGCGGCATCGGGCGCAAGCGGCTGCTCAACATCCTGCAGGAGCGCTGCCTCGAGCTCGGCGTCGAGCTGGTGTTCGAGACCGACGCCACCGACGACCAGGCGCTGGCGGCTCAATACAAGGCCGACCTCGTGATCGCCAGCGACGGCCTCAACAGCCGCATCCGCCAGCGCTACGCCGAGGTCTACCAGCCCGACATCGACCTGCGCCAGTGCCGCTTCGTCTGGCTCGGCACCCACCAGACCTTCGACGCCTTCACCTTCGCCTTCGAACAGACCGAGCACGGCTGGTTCCAGGCCCACGCCTATCAGTTCGACGACAAGACCTCGACCTTCATCGTCGAAACGCCCGAGGCCGTATGGCAGGCCCACGGACTCGACAAGATGGAGCAGCCCGAAGCCATCGCCTTCTGCGAGAAGCTGTTCGCCAAGTACCTGGGCGGCCATACGCTGATCAGCAACGCCACGCACCTGCGCGGCTCGGCCAACTGGATCCGCTTCCCGCGCGTGGTCTGCAAGCACTGGACGCACCGCGTCGAGGTCGACGGCAAGACGGTGCCGGTGGTGCTGATGGGCGACGCCGCCCACACGGCGCACTTCTCGATCGGCTCGGGCACCAAGCTGGCGCTCGAGGACGCGATCGACCTGGCGAACGAATTCGAAAGCGGCGGCGACATCGGCCCTGTGCTCGAGGCCTACGAGGCCCGCCGCAGCGTCGAGGTGCTGAAGATCCAGAACGCGGCGCGCAACTCCACCGAGTGGTTCGAGAACGTGCCGCGCTACACCGGCATGGAAATCGAGCAGTTCGCCTACTCGCTGCTCACGCGCTCGCAGCGCATCAGCCACGAGAACCTGCGCCTGCGCGACACGCAATGGCTGGACGGCTACGAGCAGTGGCTGTCGGGCCAGGGAGGGGGTGGGCGCATGCTGGCCGAAGGCAGCGCCGCCAGGCGACTGCCGATGCTGTTGCCGCTCAAGGTCCGCGGGCTCGAGCTCAAGAACCGCATCCTGGTGTCGTCGATGGCGACCTACAGCGCGGTCGACGGCGTGCCGCAGGATTTCCTGCTGGTGCACCTGGGCGCGCGCGCGCTCGGCGGCGCCGCGATGGTGATGGTCGAGATGACCAGCCCGACGCCCGAGGGCCGAATCTCGCCGGCCTGCACCGGGCTCTACAACGACGCCCAGCAGGCGGCCTTCCAGCGCATCGCCGATTTCGTCCACGCGCAGTCGAGCGCCAAGATCGGCATGCAGCTCGGCCACAGCGGCCCCAAGGGGTCGACCCGCATCGGCTGGGAAGGCTCCGACGAGCCGCTCGAGGACGGCAACTGGCCGCTGCTGGCGCCGAGCGCGCTGGCCTATGGCGAGCAGAACCAGCTGCCCGCGGCGATGACCCGCGCGCAGATGGACCTGATGCGCGACCAGTTCGTCGCCTCCACCCGCCGCGCCGTCGAGATCGGCTTCGACTGGCTCGAGCTGCACTGCGCCCACGGCTACCTGCTGTCGGCCTTCCTGAGCCCGCTGACCAACCTGCGCACCGACGACTACGGCGGCAGCATCGAGAACCGCCTGCGCTACCCGCTGGAGGTGTTCCGCGCCATGCGCGCCGCCTGGCCGGCCGAGCGCCCGATGAGCGTGCGGATCTCGGCCCACGACTGGGCGCCGGGCGGCAACACCGACGCCGACGCGGTCGTGATGGCACGCGCCTTCAAGGAGGCCGGCTGCGACTTCATCGACGTCTCCTCGGGCCAGACCACGCGCGCCGCCAGGCCGGTGTACGGCCGCATGTACCAGACGCCCTTCGCCGACCGGATCCGCAACGAGGTCGGCATCTCGACCATCGCGGTGGGCGCCATCACCGACGCCGACCAGGCCAACAGCATCATCGCGGCCGGCCGTGCCGACCTCTGCGCGATCGCCCGGCCGCACCTGGCCGATCCGGCCTGGACGCTGCACGAGGCCGCCAAGCTGCAGAGCCGCGACGTCGACTGGCCCAAGCAGTACCTGAGCGGCCGCGACCAGATGTACCGCGAAATCGCCAAGCAGCAGCTGCTGGCGGCGGCGCTGGCAGCGGCACCGCGCGCCGAGGAAGAACACTGACATGAAATGCCCCCACGCTCATCACTTCGTGTATCGCTGCCCCCCGAGGGGGCGCTCAGTGCCCTTCGGGCGGCCGGGCGGGCACTGACATGGACCTCGAAGCCCGCGCCCACAGCGAACACCCGGACGAGCTCCGGCTCTGGCTGCGCCTGCTGACCTGCACCCAGCTGATCGAGAAGCAGGTGCGCAACGAGCTGCGCGAGCAATTCGCCACCACGCTGCCGCGCTTCGACCTGATGTCGCAGCTCGAGCGCGCGCCCGAAGGTCTCAAGATGAACGAGCTGTCGCGCCGCATGATGGTCACGGGCGGCAACGTCACCGGCATCACCGACCAGCTGGTCACCGAAGGACTGGTCGAGCGCGTCGACGTCGCCGGCGACCGCCGCGCCTGGCGCGTGCGACTCACGGCACGCGGCCGCAAGCTGTTCAACGAGATGGCGCAACAGCACGAAGCCTGGATCTGCGACGCCTTCGCGTCGTTGACCCCGAAGGAAATCAACCAGCTCCACAAGCTGCTCGGCAAGGTCAAGCAGCATTCGCATCAACAAATGGCGGAGGCCCTATGAAGCACTACATCGGCGCGGCGAGTCCCATGCGCGCACAGTTCGAACCCAAGGCCGGCTACCAGGCCGAGCATTTCTCGTGGGCCTTCGAGGCCGGCGTCGGCACCGTGACGCTGAACCGTCCCGAGCGCAAGAACCCGCTGACCTTCGACTCCTACGCCGAGTTGCGCGACCTGTTCCGGGCGCTGAACTTCGCCACCGACGTCAAGGCGATCGTGGTCACCGGCGCGGGCGGTAACTTCTGCTCCGGCGGCGACGTGCACGAGATCATCGGCCCGCTGACGCAGATGAAGATGCCCGAACTGCTCGAATTCACGCGCATGACCGGCGACCTCGTCAAGGCCATCCGCCATTGCCCGCAGCCGATCGTCGGCGCCATCGACGGCGTCTGTGCCGGTGCCGGCGCCATGATCGCGCTGGCCTGCGACCTGCGCTACGGCTCGCCCGCCACCCGCACCGCCTTCCTGTTCACGCGGGTCGGACTGGCCGGCGCCGACATGGGCGCCTGCGCGCTGCTGCCGCGCATGATCGGCCAGGGCCGCGCTTCCGAACTGTTGTTCACCGGCCGCGCCATGACCGCCCAGGAGGGCCATGCGTGGGGCTTCTTCAACGCGCTGCACGAGAGCGACACCCTGCTCGGCGCCGCGACGGCGGTCGCCCGCGACCTGGCCGAAGGCCCGAATTTCGCCCACGGCATGACCAAGACCATGCTGTCGCAGGAGTGGTCGATGACCATCGACCAGGCGATCGAGTCCGAGGCCCAGGCCCAGGCGATCTGCATGCAGACCGGCGACTTCAGACGCGCCTACGAGGCCTTCGCCGCCAAGCGCAAGCCCGCCTTCCAGGGAGACTGACCGCATGGCCGCCTCCGCTGTAGATCCCTCGACGGCGCATCTCGCGCTGCCCTTCTTCGACGAGGCGCACCGCGCCCTCGCGCGCGCGCTGCTGCCCTGGGCCGCGGCGCAATCGGTGGACGAGCGCGACGACCGCGCCGCCTGCCGCGACTGGGTGCGGCGCCTCGGCGACGGCGGCTGGCTGCGCTACTGCGTGCCGGCCAGTTCCGGCGGCGCGCTCGAACGCCTCGACTCGCGCGCCCTGGTGCTGTTGCGCGAAACGCTGGCCTTCCACTCGCCGCTGGCCGATTTCGCCTTTGCGATGCAGGGACTGGGGAGCGGCGCCATCACGCTCGCCGGCACGGGCGCGCAGCACGCCGACTACCTCGCCCCGGTGGGCCGCGGCGACAAGATCGCGGCCTTCGCGCTGAGCGAGCCCGAGGCCGGCTCCGACGTCGGCGCGATGGCGATGCGCGCCGAGCCCACCGCCGACGGCTGGCGCCTCACCGGCGAAAAGACCTGGATCAGCAACGGCGGCATCGCCGATTTCTATTGCGTCTTCGCCAAGACCGATCCGGGCGCCGGCTCGCGGGGCATCACGGCGTTCATCGTCGATGCGAAGACGCCGGGGCTCGACACCTCCGCGCACATCGAGGTCATGGCGCCGCATCCGCTGGCCACCCTGCGCTTCGACGGCTGCACGGTGCCGCGCACGGCCCAGCTCGGCGAGCTCAACGGCGGCTTCAAGCTGGCGATGCGCACGCTCGACATCTTCCGCGCCTCGGTGGCCGGCGCCGCGCTCGGCATGGCCCGCCGCGCCCTGTCCGAAGCCGTCCAGCATGCGCAGAAACGCAAGATGTTCGGCCAGACCCTGGCCGACTTCCAGCTCACGCAGGCCAAGCTCGGCGAGATGGCGGCGCTGATCGACAGCGCGGCGCTGCTGACCTATCGCGCGGCCTGGATGCGCGACGACAGCGAAGCCCGCGGCGCGCCCGCGGCCGGCGACCTGACAGCCGCCGCCGCGATGGCGAAGATGTGCGCCACCGAGAACGCCAGTCGCGTGATCGACATGGCGCTGCAGATGCACGGGGGCCTCGGCGTCAAGGTCGGCACCAAGGTCGAGAGCCTCTACCGCGACATCCGCTCGCTGCGCATCTACGAGGGCGCGACCGAGGTCCAGCAGTTGATCATCGGCAAGGCCGTTCTGCGTTCGACGCCGGGCCGCCCCAAGGCGGACGACGCCCCCTCGGGGGGCAGCGACGACGCGCAGCGCGGCGCCCGAGGGCAGAAGGCGAACAAATGACGTACAGCGCGCAAACCGACCGTTTCGTGCATGACCGCCTGCCGCCGGCGGATCAATTGCCGATCTTCCGCTACGACCTGCCCGAGCTGCAGTTGCCCGACCGTCTGAACCTGGTCGAGGAACTGCTCGACAAGGCGGCCGCCAAGGGCTTCGCCGACCGGCCGATGCTGCGCTCGCCGGGCCGCACGCTCAGCTATGCCGAGGCGGCGGTCGAGGTCAACCGCATCGCGCAGGTGCTGACCGAGGACCTGCACCTGGTGCCGGGCAACCGGGTGCTGCTGCGCGGCGGCAATTCGATCGCCATGGCGCTGGCCTGGCTGGCCGTGGTCAAGGCCGGCCTGATCGCGGTCGCCACCATGCCGCTGCTGCGGGCCAAGGAGCTCGGCGAGATCATCGACAAGGCCCAACCCACGGTCGCGCTGTGCGAAGGCAAGCTGCTCGAAGAACTGGAGGCTGCACAGCAGGCCCATCCGGTGCTGCGCACCATCGTCGCCTTCAACCGGCTCGATGCGCCCGATTCTCTGACCACCCGCGCGGCCGCGAAGAGCGGTGTCTTCCAGGCCTGTCCGACCGCGGCCGACGACGTCGCGCTGCTGGCTTTCACCTCGGGCACCACCGGCAAGCCCAAGGCGCCGGTCACCACGCACCGCGACGTGCTGGCGATGTGCCAGACCTGGCCGCGCCACGTGCTCAAGGCGCGCAGCGACGACATCGTGATCGGCTCGCCGCCGCTGGCCTTCACCTTCGGGCTGGGCGGGCTGCTGGTGTTCCCGATGTGGGCCGGTGCCTCGGTGTATTTCCACGACAAGCCCTACACGCCCGAGACGATGGTGCAGGTCATCCGGGAGGTCGGCGCCACCCTCTGCTACACGGCGCCCACCTTCTATCGCCAGATGGCGGCCTTCGCCAAGGCGGCCGGCGTGCCGAGCCTGCGCATCAGCGTGAGCGCCGGCGAGGCACTGCCCGACGCCACGCGCCAGCTCTGGAAGCAGGCCACCGGCCTCGAGATGCTCGACGGCATCGGCGGCACCGAGGTCTTCCATATCTACATCTCGGCCGCCGGCGACGAGGTGCGTCGCGGCGCTGTGGGCAAGGCAGTGCCGGGCTTCACCGCGAAGATCGTCGACGACCAAGGCAAGGAGGTGCCGCGCGGCACGGTCGGCAAGCTGGCGATCCTCGGGCCGGTCGGCTGCCGCTACCTCGACGACCCGAGGCAGGCCGACTACGTGCGCAACGGTTGGAACTACCCCGGCGATGCCTTCGTGGAGGACGAGGAYGGCTACTTCTTCTACCAGTCGCGCGCCGACGACATGATCGTCACGGCCGGCTACAACGTCGGCGGCCCGGAGGTGGAAGATGCGCTGCTCAAGCACCCGGCGGTGGCCGAGTGCGGCGTCATCGGCAAGCCCGACGACGAGCGCGGCATGATCGTCAAGGCCTTCTGCGTGCTCAAGGCCGGGCACACCGGCGATGCCGCCATGACCAAGGCGCTGCAGGACCACGTGAAAGCGGCCATCGCCCCCTACAAATACCCGCGCGAGATCGCGTTCGTGGCCCAGCTGCCGCGCACCGAGACCGGAAAACTCCAGAGATTCAAATTGAGGCAAATGACATGATCAAGCACCTGCAACCCCCAGGCTGGCTGCCGCCCAAGGGCTATGCGAACGGCATCGCGGCCCGCGGCACCCAGGTATTCGTCGGCGGCCAGATCGGCTGGAATTCGCAGCAGCAATTCGAATCGGACGACTTCATCGAACAGGCGGGGCTGGCCCTGCGCAACATCGTCGAGGTGCTGCGCGAAGCCGGCGCCGGTCCGGAGCACATGGTGCGCATGACCTGGTACATCACCGACCGCGACGAGTACAACCGCCGTCTTGGCGAGCTGGGCCCGGTGTATCGCGAGGCCATGGGACGCAACTTTCCGGCGATGACCTGCGTCCAGGTGGCGGCACTGGTCGAGGCCCGCGCCAAGATCGAGATCGAGGTCACGGCGGTCGTGCCCGACTGAATTCGAGGCCGGCCCTGGCAATTCCGGGACCGGCCAGGGAGCGAGAAGAATCCGGAATCAAGGAATTCCGGGCACAAAAAAGCCCACTTGGAAGTGGGCTTTTTGCTTCGTCGGCAACCTGAAAAGGCTGTCGGGAATTTGGTTGCGCGAGCAAGATTTGAACTTGCGACCTTTGGGTTATGAGCCCAACGAGCTACCAGGCTGCTCCATCGCGCGGCAAGATCGAATTATATACTATTCTGCTGCGTTTTGCTCGTCTGCAGCAACTTCCGTCACATCGGGACGGTCGACCAGTTCGACCAGCGCCATGGGCGCGTTGTCGCCCACGCGGAAACCCATTTTCAGGATGCGCGTGTAGCCGCCCGGACGTGCCTGGTAGCGGGGCCCAAGTTCGCCGAACAGCTTGACGACGCTGTCGCGGTCGCGCAGGCGGTCGAATGCGAGGCGCTTGTTGGCAACCGTCGGCTTCTTGGCCAGCGTGATCATCGGTTCGATGACGCGGCGCAGTTCCTTGGCCTTGGGGACCGTGGTCTTGATGGCCTCGTGCTCGATGAGCGAGTTCATCATGTTCTGCAGCATCGCGAGGCGGTGCGAGCTGGTGCGGTTGAGTTTGCGGAGTCCGTGTCCGTGACGCATGGTGTGTTTTCCTTTACCTTTTAAATTCGTCCAGCCGTATCAGGTACTGAACGTTCACCCAAAACAGAAGTGCAAGGCCGCCGAAGGTGGCCTTGTTTCCTGTTAACGTTTATCGAGGCCGGCCGGCGGCCAGCTTTCGAGCTTCATGCCCAAGGTCAGGCCGCGCGAGGCGAGCACTTCCTTGATTTCGTTGAGCGACTTGCGACCCAGGTTCGGGGTCTTGAGCAGCTCGTTCTCGGTGCGCTGGATCAGGTCGCCGATGTAGTAGATGTTCTCGGCCTTCAGGCAGTTGGMCGAACGCACCGTGAGTTCGAGTTCGTCGACCGGACGCAGCAGGATGGGGTCGAACTGCTGGGCGCTGCGCGGTGCCGGGGCGTCGAACGCAGCGAGTTCGCCGCCTTCGAGCTGGGCGAACACAGCCAGTTGTTCGACCAGGATCTTGGCCGAGGCGCGGACCGCGTCTTCGGCGGTGATCGCACCGTTGGTCTCGATCTCGACCAGCAGCTTGTCGAGGTCGGTGCGCTGTTCGACACGGGCGCTCTCGACCGTGTAGCTCACGCGCTTGACCGGCGAGAACGAAGCGTCGAGCACGATCCGGCCGATCGACTTGGTCGGCTCGTCGGCGTAGCGGCGCATCGTGCCGGGCACGTAGCCGCGGCCCTTCTCGACCTTGATCTGCATGTCGAGCTTGCCGCCTTGCGACAGGTGGGCGATCACGTGGTCCGGGTTGATGATCTCGACGTCGTGCGGCGTCTGGATGTCCGACGCGGTGACCGGGCCTTCGCCGTCCTTGCGCAGGCTCAGCGTGACTTCATCGCGGTTGTGGAGCTTGAACACCACGCCCTTGAGGTTCAACAGGATGTTGACGACGTCTTCCTGCACGCCATCGATCGACGAGTACTCGTGCAGCACGCCGGCGATCGTGACTTCGGTGGCCGAATAGCCGACCATCGACGACAGCAGGACGCGGCGCAGTGCATTGCCGAGCGTGTGGCCGTAGCCGCGCTCGAACGGTTCGAGCGTGACCTTCGCCTTGTTGGGCGCGAGTTGCTCGACCTGGATGGTCTTGGGTTTCAGCAGGGTTGTTTGCATGCAGGACTTCCTCTCAATACCCCCGGCTCGTTACACCGGTAAGGCTGGTGAAGCGCCCGGCGGGAATGCATCCCGGCGGGAACAAAAAATCAAAAGCACGGGCCGCGTCAGCGGCACGTTATCGCCTTACCTTGAATACAGTTCGACGATCAGCGATTCGTTGATGTCGGCGCCGAATTCGTCGCGGTCGGGGACCTTCTTGAAGGTGCCTTCAGCCTTGTCGGCGTTGACTTCGACCCACGCCGGCATGCCCACCTGGGCGGCCAGTTGCAGCGCTTCGGCCACGCGGGTCTGCTTCTTCGACTTGTCGCGCACGGCAATCACGTCGCCGGTCTTGACCAGGTACGACGGGATGTTGACCGACTGGCCGTTCACCGTGATCGCCTTGTGCGACACCAGCTGGCGTGCTTCGGCGCGCGTCGAGCCGAAGCCCATGCGATAGACCACGTTGTCCAGGCGCGCTTCGAGGATGAACAGCAGGTTGGCGCCGGTATTGCCGCGGCGGCGATCGGCTTCCTCGAAGTAGCGGCGAAACTGCTTCTCGAGCACGCCGTACATGCGCTTGACCTTCTGCTTTTCACGCAGCTGCAGGCCGAAGTCGGAGGTGCGCTGACCCGAGGTGCGACCGTGCTGGCCGGGCTTGGAGTCGAACTTCGACTTGTCCTGGATCGAGCGGCGGGCGCTCTTCAGGAACAGGTCGGTGCCTTCGCGGCGGGAGAGTTTGGCCTTGGGGCCGAGGTAGCGTGCCACTTGATCTTCCTTCTATGTCATCTGCCGCAGGGATGCTGCGGGAGCCATCAGCGGCGTGCCGATGGCGGTGGGCTTGTTGAAAAACAAAAAATGCGCAGCCGCTGTGAAGCGGGCTGCGCCGAGCGTTGTCGCCTTAGATGCGACGGCGCTTTTGCGGACGGCAGCCGTTGTGCGGCACCGGGGTCACGTCGGCAATGGAATTGATCCGGATGCCGAGCGCAGCCAGGGCGCGCACCGACGATTCGCGACCGGGGCCGGGGCCCTTGATCTCGACATCGAGGTTCTTGATGCCTTGCTCGACCGCGGCGCGGCCGGCGACTTCGGAAGCGACCTGCGCAGCGAACGGCGTCGACTTGCGCGAGCCCTTGAAGCCCTGACCACCCGACGACGCCCACGACAGAGCGTTGCCCTGGCGGTCGGTGATCGTGATGATCGTGTTGTTGAACGAGGCGTGCACGTGGGCGATGCCGTCGGCAACGTTCTTGCGAACCTTCTTGCGAACGCGCTGTGCCGCGTTATTGGCAGGAGCTTTAGCCATGGGGGTCTATCCTTATTTCTTCAGGGACTGCGCGGCCTTGCGCGGACCCTTGCGGGTGCGGGCATTGGTACGCGTACGCTGGCCGCGCATCGGCAGGCCGCGACGGTGGCGGAAGCCGCGGTAGCAGCCGATGTCCATCAAGCGCTTGATGTTCATCGTCGTTTCGCGACGCAGGTCACCTTCGATGGTGAAGAGAGCGATCTGGTCGCGGATCTTCTCGAGATCGGCGTCGGTCAGATCCTTGATCTTCTTCGCATAGTCGATGCCGCTCGCTTCGCAGATCTTGCGTGCGCGAGTGCGACCGATGCCGAAAATGGCGGTCAGGCCGATTTCAGCGTGCTTGTGCGGCGGAATGTTGATGCCAGCAATACGTGCCATGTGCGTCCTCTAAATCTCTAACAATCAACCCTGGCGCTGCTTGTGGCGCGGGTCGGTACAGATCACACGCACCACACCCTTGCGGCGGATGATCTTGCAATTACGGCAAATGGTTTTGACCGAAGCCGAAACTCTCATTTCATTCTCCTAAAACTCTTGTTCAACTCGGCGAACCATTCGCCTGAAAATTCGTTGCGTTCAAAGACTCGTGGCTACGACGTCTTGAAGTTGGCTTTCTTCAGCAGCGACTCGTACTGCTGCGACATCATGTAGTTCTGCACCTGGGCCATGAAGTCCATCGTCACGACCACGATGATCAGCAAGGACGTGCCACCGAAATAGAAGGGCACGTTGTACTTGAGGATCAGGAACTCCGGCAGCAGGCAGACGAAGGTGATGTACACCGCGCCGGCCAAGGTCAGGCGAACCAGGATCTTGTCGATGTAGCGCGCGGTCTGGTCACCCGGGCGAATGCCGGGAATGAACGCACCGCTCTTCTTCAGGTTGTCGGCCGTTTCGCGGCTGTTGAAAACCAGGGCCGTGTAGAAGAAGCAGAAGAACACGATCGCGGCGGCGTACAGCAGCACGTAGATCGGCTGCCCCGGCTGCAGGGCGCTCGCGATGTCCTTGATCCAGCGCATGCTTTCGCCGGTGCTGAACCAGCCCACCACCGTGGTCGGCAGCAGGATGATCGACGAGGCGAAGATCGGCGGGATCACGCCGGCCATGTTCAGCTTCAGGGGCAGGTGCGACGACTGACCGCCGTAGACCTTGTTGCCGACCTGTCGCCGCGCATAGTTCACGAGGATCTTGCGCTGGCCGCGTTCCACGAACACCACGAAGTAGGTCACCAGCACGACCACCGCGATGATGAACAGCGCGATGATCGGGTTCATCGCCCCTGTCGACACCAGCGATGCCAGGCCGCCGATGGCGTTCGGCAGGCCGGCCGCGATGCCCGCGAAGATCAGGATCGAGATCCCGTTGCCGAGACCGCGCTCGGTGATCTGCTCGCCGAGCCACATCAGGAACATCGAGCCGGCCGTGAGGCTGACCATGGCCGTGATGCGGAAGCCGAAGCCGGGCGAGATGACCAGGCCGGCCGAGGATTCGAGCGCGACCGCGATGCTGAAGGACTGGAACAGGGCCAGTGCCAGGGCACCGTAGCGGGTGTACTGCGTGATCTTGCGACGACCGGCCTCGCCTTCCTTCTTCAGTTGCTCGAAGGTCGGCACCACGTAGGTCATCAGTTGCATGATGATCGACGCGGAGATGTACGGCATGATGCCCAACGCGAACACGGTGAAGCGCGACAGCGCCCCGCCCGAGAACATGTTGAACAGGCTCAAGATACCGCCCTGCTGACCTTGGAACAGCTGCGCCAGTTGGTCCGGGTTGATGCCCGGCACCGGAATGTGGGCTCCGATGCGATAGACCACGAGCGCGAGCAGCAAAAAGACCAGCCGGCGACGCAGGTCGCCGAACTTGCCTGTTTTTGCGAGCGTTGCCGCGTTGGTTGCCACGAAGAGCTTCTTTCAGTCCGGGTGGTTAGGCGACGCTGCCGCCGGCGGCTTCGATCGCTGCCTTGGCGCCTGCGGTCGCACCGATGCCCGTCAGCTTGACGGCCTTGGTCAGCTCGCCGGTCTTGATGACCTTGACGACCTTGGCGATCTGGCCCACGAGGCCGGCTTGCTTCAGCGCCAGCAGGTCCACTTCGGCCAGGCCGAGCTGCTCGAGGGCGCCCAGCGTGACTTCGGCGTTGTACTTGAGCGATTGCGACTTGAAGCCACGCTTCGGCAGGCGGCGCTGCAGCGGCATCTGACCGCCTTCGAAGCCCACCTTGTGGAAACCGCCCGCACGCGACTTCTGACCCTTGTGACCGCGACCCGCGGTCTTGCCGAGGCCGGAGCCGATGCCGCGACCGACACGGCGCTTTGCATGCTTGGCGCCGTCGGCCGGCTTGATGCCATTGAGTTCCATATGCGTCTCTCTCGGTGGCTCTGCTTAGAGCACTTTGACCAGATAACTGATCTTGTTGATCATGCCGCGCACTGCGGGCGTGTCCTGCAGCTCGCTCACGCTGTTGAGCTTGCGCAGGCCCAGGCCGCGCACGGTGGCGCGATGCGATTCCTTGGTGCCGATCGGGCTCTTGACCAATTGCACCTTGACGGTTTGTTGTTGCGTCGTCATGTTGCTGCTCCGGTTCAGGCGAAGAGTTCTTCGACGGTCAGGCCGCGCTTGGCAGCGACTTCTGACGCGGTCGTCGAATTCTTCAGGCCGTCCAGGGTGGCGCGGACCATGTTGTAGGGGTTCGACGAACCGTGGCTCTTGGCCACGATGTCGGTGATGCCCATCACTTCGAACACGGCGCGCATCGGGCCGCCGGCGATGATGCCGGTACCCTTGGGAGCCGGGATCATGACCACCGAAGCGGCGCCGTGATGGCCCGTCACGCGGTGATGCAGCGTGCCGTTCTTGATCGAGATCTTCGCCAGGTTGCGGCGGGCTTCTTCCATCGCCTTCTGCACGGCGGCGGGCACTTCCTTCGACTTGCCCTTGCCCATGCCGACGCGGCCGTCGCCGTCACCGACCACGGTGAGTGCTGCGAAACCGAGGATACGACCACCCTTCACCACCTTGGTGACGCGGTTGATCGCGATCATCTTCTCGCGCAGACCGTCCTCGGGGCCTTCGTTCTGCGTTCTTGCCTGAATCTTTGCCATTTTGAATCTCGTGTCCGGTTAGAACTGCAGGCCGGCTTCGCGGGCCGCTTCGGCCAGCGCCTTGACGCGGCCGTGGTAGGCGAAACCTGCGCGGTCGAAGGCGACCTTCTCGACGCCGGCAGCCTTCGCCTTTTCAGCGATGCGCTTGCCGATGGCGGTGGCCGCGGCAGCGGTGGCACCCTTGCCCGAAGCGCCCAGTGCGGTGCGCATTTCGGCTTCGGCCGTCGATGCGCTGGCAATCACCTTGGAGCCGTCGTCGGAGATGACGGTGGCGTAGATGTGCAGGTTGGTGCGGTTCACCGTCAGGCGCGCCACGCCTTGCGTCGCAATGCGGATGCGGGTCTGGCGCGAGCGGCGAAGGCGCTGTGCTTTTTTGGTCAACATCATTTTGCTGCCCCTTATTTCTTCTTGGTCTCTTTGATCGTGATCTTCTCGTCCGAATAACGGATGCCCTTGCCCTTGTAGGGCTCTGGCGGACGAATAGCACGGATCTCAGCGGCGACCTGGCCGACGCGTTGGCGATCGGCACCCTTGATGATGATTTCGGTCGGGGTCGGCGTTGCCACCGTGATGCCTTGCGGCATGTCCTTGTTGACCGGGTGCGAGTAGCCGACCTGGAGGTTCAGCTTGGAACCCTGCGCGGCAGCCTTGAAGCCGACGCCGACCAGGTTGAGCTTCTTCTCGAAGCCCTTGGTCACACCGACCACCATGTTGTTCACCAGCTGGCGCAGCGTGCCGCTCATCGCATTCGCTTCACGCGAATCGTTGGCGGGCTCGAAGCTCAGCTTGCCGTCGTTGCTGACGACCTTCACCAGGGCGTTGCGGGGCAGGTTGAGCGAACCGCCCGTGCCCTTGACGCTGATCTGGTCTTCCTTGATCGACACATCCACGCCTGCGGGGATGGCGACCGGCATTTTTCCTACTCGGGACATTTCAGTGACTCCTCGATGTCTCGGTTAGGCGACGTAGCACAGCACTTCGCCACCGACACCGGTAGCGCGCGCCTTGCGGTCGGTCATCACGCCCTTGGGGGTCGTGACGATGGCGACGCCGAGGCCGTTCTGGACTTGCGGGATGGCTTGGGCGGCCTTGTAGACGCGCAGGCCGGGGCGGCTCACACGCTCGATGCGCTCGATGACCGGGCGGCCAGCGTAGTACTTCAGCGTGATGACGAGTTCGGACTTGCCGTCCTCGGTCTTGACTTGGAAACCGTCGATGTAGCCCTCGTCCTTCAGGACCTGCGAGATCGCGATCTTCACCTTGGAAGACGGGACCGACACAGTGGGCTTCGCCACCATCTGCGCGTTACGGATACGCGTCAGCAGGTCGGCAATGGGATCACTCATGCTCATGTTGTTTGCTCCTGCCTGGCTTACCAGCTGGCCTTGGTGACACCGGGGATGTCGCCATTGAAAGCCAGTTCGCGGATCTTGGCGCGGCCCAGACCGAATTGACGGAAGGTGCCACGCGGACGACCGGTGATTGCGCAACGGTTGCGCTGGCGCGTCGGGTTCGCGTTGCGCGGGAGCTTCTGCAGGCCCAGGCGGGCAGCAGCGCGCTCTTCGTCGCTCTTCTTGAAGTCGTTGGCGATCGCCTTCAGTTCGGCGTGCTTCGCGGCGTACTTGGCGACTAGGTTGTCGCGCTTGAGTTCGCGTTGGATCAAAGATGCTTTAGCCACAGGTCGCCTCAGTTCTTGAACGGGAAACGGAAGCCAGCGAGAAGCGCCTTGGCTTCTTCGTCGGTCTTGGCCGTCGTCGTGATGCTGATATTGAGACCGCGCAGGGCATCGACCTTGTCGTATTCGATCTCGGGGAAAATGATCTGCTCTTTCACGCCGATGTTGTAGTTGCCGCGGCCATCGAAGGCACGGCCCGAAATACCGCGGAAGTCACGCACGCGCGGCAGGGCCACGGTCACGAAACGATCGAGGAATTCGTACATCTGGACGCCACGCAGCGTGACCATGCAGCCGATCGGCTGGTTCTCGCGGATCTTGAAACCGGCGATGGCCTTCTTCGACTTGGTGACCACGGGCTTCTGGCCGGCGATCTTGGTCAGGTCGGCGACGGCGTTGTCGAGGACCTTCTTGTCGGCGACTGCCTCACCCACGCCCATGTTGAGCGTGATCTTGGTCAGGCGCGGAACCTGCATCGGCGAGGTGTAGCCGAACTTTTCGGTCAGGTCTTTCGCGATCTTTTCGCGATAGTGTTGTTGGAGACGTGCCATGTGAGTACTCCTTAGGCCAGCTTGATTTCTTCGCCGCTGGACTTGAAGACGCGCACGCGCTTGCCGTCCGTGACCTTGATGCCCACGCGATCGGCCTTGCCGGTCGCGGCATTGAAGATCGCCACGTTGGATTGATGAATCGGCATGGCCTTCTCGACGATGCCACCGGTCGTGCCCTTGAGGGGGTTCGGCTTGGTGTGCTTCTTGACGAGGTTGATGCCGTCGATGACCAGATGGGAGTCATCCTTGCGCAGCGACACCGTGCCGCGCTTGCCCTTGTCGCGCCCGGCCAACACAATGACCTGGTCGCCTTTGCGAATCTTGTTCATGGCGTTGTTGTCCTTACAGAACTTCGGGTGCCAGCGACACGATCTTCATGAACTTCTCGGTGCGCAGTTCGCGCGTGACCGGTCCGAAGATGCGGGTGCCGATGGGCTCCAGCTTGGCATTGAGCAACACGGCGGCGTTGCCATCGAATTTGACGAGCGAGCCGTCGGCGCGACGGATGCCCTTGGCGGTGCGAACCACCACTGCACTGTAGATCTCGCCCTTCTTGACGCGACCGCGAGGAGCAGCTTCCTTGATGCTGACCTTGATGACGTCGCCCACGCTGGCATAACGCCGCTTGGAACCGCCGAGCACCTTGATACACAGGACGGACTTCGCGCCTGTGTTGTCGGCCACATCGAGCCGAGATTCAGTTTGGATCATGTCGTGATATTCCCAACTTGTACCGTTTGCTGGTTCGGACGATTCCGATTGAGCAGCACTGCGGTCAGTCTTGGGCCCGTCGTCCACGCACCGAAACCACTCCGGC
Organism: Variovorax sp. P1_H2; assembly: GCF_056405295.1. Lineage (NCBI taxonomy): Bacteria > Pseudomonadati > Pseudomonadota > Betaproteobacteria > Burkholderiales > Comamonadaceae > Variovorax > Variovorax sp. P1_H2. The sequence goes on from NZ_JBFUCJ010000030.1 coordinate 39,344, forward strand.
GCGCTTCCTTTGGGCTGAAACTGCAAACTTTGCAGAAACGCTCGCCTTTAAAAGCGAAGCCCGCGATTGTTGCATAGTCCAGACGGCCCGTCAACACCCCCCGTTGGAACCGGGGCCGCGGCCCGTAGACTTGCGGCGTGCCAGCCCGACGCCCCGTGCCTTTATCGCGCCGCCGCCTGCTGGTGGCGGGGATGGCTGCCGCCGTGGCAGCCTGCCGCAGCGGGGTGGCCGAGCGGCAGACCGTGCCGGAAGGCCAGCCGCTGCGCCTGCTGGCCGAGGCTCGCTGGCCGCACCGGCTGAACTACGAAGGCAGCATCGTTAGCGGCCTGTCCGGGATCGATTACGACCCTTTGACAGGTGAGTACTTGCTTCTGAGCGATGACCGATCCGACCTGGCCCCGGCCCGTTTCTACAGCGCCAGTTGGGCCTCCCCAAGCCGCGAAGCCCCACGCGCGACGGGCGTCACGCTATTGCGCCAATCCGACGGCGCGCCCTGGCCGGCCCGCCGCGCGGCGAGCCCGGGCATCCCGGTGGTCGACCCGGAGGCCATCCGCTGGCGCCCCGACACCGGCACGGTGCTCTGGACCAGCGAGGGCGACGTCGTGCGAGGCTTCGGCCCTGCCCTCTACGAGTCGCGGCGTGACGGCACGTTGGTGCGCGAGATCGCGCTGCCGCCGATGTTCGCCGCCGACCGCGGCGGCCAGCGCGGCCCCCGGGACAACCTCGGCCTGGAAGGCCTGGCCTTGACGCCGGACGGCCGCGACGCCTGGGTCGCCATGGAGAACGCGATGATCCAGGACGGCCCGGTGCCGAGCTTGCGCGCCCCGGGCGGCCCCTGCCGATTCACCCGGATCGACCTGGCGAGCGGCCAGGCCCGGCGCCAGATCGCCTACCAGCCCGACGCGATCCCGCTGCGGCCGCTGCTGCCCGGCACCTACGCCGACAACGGCGTCAGCGAGGTGCTGATGATCGACGCCCACCGCATGCTGGTGCTCGAGCGCGCCTATGCGACGGGCATCGGGAATTCGCTGCGGCTCTACGAGATCGACACCCGCGAAGCCAGCGACACCCTGGCTCTCGATGCGCTGTCGCCGGACAATCACCGCCCGGCGCCGAAAAGGCGGGTGGCGGACTTCGCCACGCTCGGCCTCTCGCGCCTCGACAATACCGAGGGGCTCTGCTGGGGCCCCGATCTGCCCGACGGCCGACGCATGCTGGTTGCACTGAGCGACGACAATTTCAATCCGCAGCAGGTCACCCAGTTCGCCGCCTTCGAATTCACGGACAAATCATGAACATCGCAGTCACCTTCCTGCCCCGCCAGGAGCCGGCCCCCCTGCCGCCGATCGCCTTCATCGGCGGCGGCAACATGGCCAGCGCAGTCATCGCCGGTCTCATCCGGCAGGACACGCCGGCCGCCACTTTCGAAGTGGTCGAGCCCTTCGCCGAGGCCCGTGAGCGCCTGGCGCGCGACTTCGGCATCGTCGCCCAGGCCGAGGCCGGCCCGGCCCTGGCACGCTGCGAAGTCATCGTCTGGGCGGTCAAGCCGCAGCACTTCGCCGAGGCCACGAAACCGGTGCGCGGGCTGGCACCCGACGCCCTGCATGTCAGCGTCGCCGCCGGCATCCCGTCCGACAGCATCGCCCGCTGGCTCGGCACCGAACGGGTGGTGCGCGCCATGCCCAACACGCCGGCACTGGTCGGCCGGGGCATGACCGGACTGTTCGCGCGCAGCGCCGTCGATGCCGCGGGCCGCAAGCGGGTCGAACAGGTGCTGGGCCCCACCGGCGAACTGCTCTGGGTCGATGCCGAGGCGGCGCTCGACGCGGTCACCGCGATTTCCGGCTCCGGGCCCGCCTACGTGTTCTATTTCATCGAGGCCTTGACCGAGGCCGGCATCGAGCTCGGCCTGACACCGGAACAGGCCCACCAGCTTGCGGTCGGCACCTTCTCGGGCGCGACGGCGCTGGCTGCCGGCGCCAGCGAACCGCCGGCGGTGCTGCGCGATCGCGTGACCTCCAAGGGCGGCACCACCTATGCGGCGATCACGGCGATGGAAAACGCCGACCTGGCCGGCAAGTTCAAGGCCGCGGTCCACGCGGCCCATCGCCGCGCCGGCGAACTGGCCGCCGAATTCGGAGCATAGGCTCACCCCCAGGTTGCCCGGCACTTCGTGTCCGGGCGCCCACCCCCTACCGGGGGCGCAGTCAGCGGCCCGGCGAAGCCGGTTCCGCGACTGCCCACCAACAGGCGTGCGCTTCGCGCCGCCAAGAAGCAAGAGCACCGTCAGTTTCACGGCCGGCGCAGCCAGGCCCGTTGGTGAAACACCGCGGATCTGGCTTTGCCAGGCCGCTGGTGTTGCCCCCGGCAGGGGGTGGGCAGCTACACGAAGTGAGCCAACCTGGGGGCGAGCTCAAACCCCGCGGCGACGCCGGCGAAGACCGTGAAGCCGAGCCAGTGGTTGAGGCGGAAGGCCTTGAAGCAGCCCTCGCGCGTGCGGTCCCGGATCAGGCGCCAGTGCCAGAGCGCCTGGCCCGCCGCCGCGGCGATCGCCAGGTAGAAGACCGGGCCGAGGCCCCTGCCGGCGCCGACCGCGGTCCACACCACGAGGAACATCGCGTAGCAGGCCATCACGATCGCGACGTCCAGACGCCCGAAGGTGATCGCCGAGGTCTTCATCCCGATGCGCAGGTCGTCGTCGCGGTCGACCATGGCGTATTCGGTGTCGTAGGCCAGCACCCAGAACAGGTTGCCCGCGAGCAGCCACCAGGCCAGCGCCGGCACCTCGGCGCGCACCGCCGCGAAAGCCATCGGGATGCCGAAGCTGAAGGCGATGCCAAGAACCGCCTGCGGGATCGAGACGAAGCGCTTGGCGTAGGGATAGACCAGCGTCACGGCCAGCGCCACGAAGGACCACAGCACCGTCACGAGGTTGGTGCTAAGCACCAGCGCGAAGGCGGCCAGCGCGAGCACCGCACCCACCGCCAGCGCCTCCTTCACCGAGATCGCGCCGCTGGTGACCGGCCGCTGCGCGGTGCGCTTGACATGGCGGTCGAACTCGCGATCGGCGACATCGTTGATGCAGCAGCCCGCGCTGCGCATCAGGATGGTGCCGAGCACGAAGACGACCAGCAGGTGCCAGCCCGGCCAGCCGCCGGCGGCGAACCAGAGCGCGCCCAGGGTCGGCCAGAGCAGCAGCAGCCAGCCCGCCGGGCGGTTCCAGCGGATCAGGTCGAGCCACAGCGCGATCCGTGAACGCCCGGGCATCATCGACACGGGGTGGGCCACTGCCAGCGAGTCACTCTTCGAGCAGGGAGCGCAGCATCCAGGCCGTTTGATCGTGCACGGTGCAGCGGGCGGTCAGCATGTCGGCGGTCGGATCGTCGCCGGCTTCCTCGGCCACCGGGATGAACGCGCGCGCGATGCGCGACACGGTCTCGTGGCCCTTGACCAGGATTCGCACCATCTCCATCGCCCTGGGCGGCGTCTGCGGCACGTCGGGCACGGTGGCGATCTTGCTGAACTCGGCGTAGGAGCCCGGCGCGTAGTGGCCCAGGGCGCGGATGCGCTCGGCGATGACGTCGGTCGCGCCCCACAGCTCGGTGTACTGGCCCATGAACATCGCGTGCAGCGAATTGAAGTGCGGGCCGGTCACGTTCCAGTGGAAATTGTGGGTGGTCAGGTAGAGCGTGTAGGTATCGGCCAGCACACGGCTCAGGCCCTCGGCGATGGCGGCGCGGTCCTGCCGATCGATGCCGATGTTGATGATCGGCGCGCTGCGGCTGCCCGATTCCTCGGCGACCTTGACGCCCCCCTTCTTCGGCACCTTGCCGGCGGAGGGTGCTGGCGCGGGCGTGGCGGGCGACTTCGGCTTCTTGATGACTTTGGCCATGGCGACAGGTTCTTTCTACAGGAGGGTTGACGGCAGCAAACAGGGGCCAGCGGAGAGGGCCGCTTCGCAACAGCCGCACTCTATCGCAGGACGTCAGGACAGACGCCTGACGCCTGGCAGTTCGCAAGCATAGATCGCGTTGCGCAGGGCTGCGATCGCCTCGTAGCGCGTGAAGCTGCGGCGCCAGGCCAGCACCACGCGGCGTGTCGGCGGCTCGCCGCCATGGATGTCACGCACCGGCAGGTAGCGCACGATCTGCTCGACCTCCTTGCGCCCCTTGGTGCGCGGCTTGAGCGCCTCGGCCGGCACCGACAGCCGCGGCACCAGCGTCACGCCCATGCCCGAAGCCACCATGTGCTTGATGGTCTCGAGCGAGGAGCCCTCGAAGCTCTTGCGAATACCTTCGGCATTGCTCGAGAAGCGCGCGAACTCGGGGCACACCTCGAGCACGTGGTCGCGGAAGCAGTGGCCGGTGCCGAGCAGCAGCATGGTTTCCTTCTTGAGCTCGTCGGAGCTCACCGACTCGCGATCGGCCAGCGGATGGTGCGCCGGCAGCGCGGCCATGAAGGGCTCGTCGTAGAGCGAGGCGACCGCCAGGCCGGTGTCGGGAAAGGGCTCGGCCATGATCGCGCAATCGATCTCGCCGGCGCGCAGCATCTCGAGCAGCTTGACGGTGAAGTTCTCCTGCAGCACCAGCGGCATCTGCGGCGTGCGGGCGATGTTCTGGCGCACCAGGTCGGGCAGCAGGTAGGGGCCGATGGTGTAGATGACGCCGAGGTTCAACGGCCCGGACAGCGGGTCCTTGCCGCGCTTGGCGATCTCCTTGATGCTGGCCGCCTGGTCGAGCACGCTCTGCGCCTGCTGCACGATCTGCTCGCCCAGCGGCGTCACCGTGACTTCGCCGGCGCTGCGCTCGAAGAGCTTGACCTCGAGCTCGTCCTCGAGCTTCTTGATCGCCACCGACAGCGTGGGCTGCGAGACGTAGCAGGCCTCGGCGGCCTTGCCGAAGTGGCGCTCGCGGGCGACAGCGACGATGTATTTGAGTTCCGTTAACGTCATAGTTTTCGTCAATTATTGCTCGCCCCCAGGTTGCCCCGCACTTCGTGTCGGGGCGCCCACCCCCTGCCGGGGGCAACACCGGCGGCCCGGCGGAGCCGGTTCCGCGGTGTTTCACCAACCGGCCTGGCTGCGCCGCCTTGGGGTCAGGCCTTGAGGTATTCGGCCTTGCTCCCGAGCCAGCGGTCCACATGTCTGGCGGCGAGTTCGGGATGCCGATCGAGCATCTGCGGCGCCAGCGCGCGGGCCCAGTCGAGCAGCATGACGTCGGTGCTGAGATCGGCGAAGCGCAGCAGCGGCGCGCCCGACTGGCGGGCGCCGAGGAATTCGCCGGGGCCGCGGATCTCGAGGTCGCGGCGCGCGATCTCGAAGCCGTCGCTGGTCTCGGCCATGGCCTTGAGCCGCGCCCGCGCGGTCTCGCCGACCCGGCCGCCTTCGTTCGGCGCGTACAGCAGCACGCAGGCCGAGGCCGCGGCGCCGCGGCCGACGCGGCCGCGCAGCTGGTGCAACTGCGAGAGCCCGAAGCGCTCGGCATGCTCGATCACCATCAGCGAGGCGTTGGGCACGTCGACCCCGACCTCGATGACCGTGGTGCTGACCAGCACCTGCAGCTTGTTGGCCGTGAAGCTTTCCATCACCGCCTGCTTCTCGGCGGTCGGCATGCGCGAATGCAGCAGGCCGACGCCGACCTGGTCGCCCAGCGCATCGGCCAGTTCGTCGCGGGTCTCCGTGGCGTTGCGCAGGTCGACCGCCTCGCTCTCCTCGATCAGCGGACAGACCCAGTAGACCTGCCGGCCCTGCTGCAGCTGGGCCTGGATCCGGTCGATGACCTCGTCGCGGCGGTGCTCGGCCACCAGCTTGGTGACGATCGGCGTGCGGCCCGGCGGCAGCTCGTCGAGCGTGGAGACGTCGAGGTCGGCGTAGTAGCTCATGGCCAGGGTGCGCGGGATCGGGGTTGCGCTCATCATCAGCAGGTGCGGTTCGAGCTCGCCGACGGCCTTGCCGCGCAGGGCCAGGCGCTGGGCCACACCGAAGCGATGCTGCTCGTCGATGATCGCCAGCGCGAGCTTCCTGAAGCGCACTTTCTCGGAGATCACCGCGTGGGTGCCGATCACCAGCGCCGCCTCGCCGCTCTCGACCGCGGCCGACATCGCGTCGCGCTCCTTCTTCTTCTGGCTGCCCGTGAGCCAGGCCACGCGCAGGCCCCGCTCGGCCAGCAGCGGATCGAGCCAGCCGACCAGCTTGCCGAAATGCTGGGCCGCCAGGATCTCGGTCGGCGCCATCAGCGCGCACTGGTGGCCGGCGTCGATGCAGCGCGCCGCCGCCAGCGCCGCCACCACGGTCTTGCCGGAGCCGACGTCGCCTTGCAGCAGCCGGTGCATCGGCAGCGCGCGCGCCAGGTCGCGCGTGATCTCCTCGCCGACGCGCTGCTGCGCGCCGGTCAGGGCGAAGGGCAGCGCGGCCAGCAGCTCGCGATGCAGCGAAGCGCCGTAGACCGCGGCGTCCAGCACCGGCGCCCGCTGCGCCGCCCGCGCGCGCCGCGCCTGCAGCTGCGACAGCTGCTGCGCCAGCAGTTCGTCGGCCTTCAGCCGCTGCCAGGCCGGATGGCTGTGATCCTCGAGCGTGGCCATCGAGACATCGGGCGCAGGATAGTGCAGGAAGCTCAGCGCCCGGCGCAACCCCCAGGCACCGTGCGGCGTGGCGCCCGCCGGCAGGGTCTCGTCGAGCACCGCCCGCGCCAGGCCGCTGCGCACCTCGCGCCGCAGCACCGGCTGGGCCAGCCCGGCGATGGTCGAATAGACCGGCGTCAGCGCCTCCGGCAGCTGGGTGCCGGCGGCCTTCACGGCCGGATGCATCATCTGCCGCCCGATGAAGCCGCCGCGCACCTCGCCGCGCACCCGCACCCGGGCGCCGACGGCCAGCTGCTTCTGCTGCGAGGGGTAGAAATTGAAGAAGCGCAGCTGGCAGGTGTCGCTGCCGTCGTCCACCGTCACGATCAGCTGGCGCCGCGGCCGGAACACCACCTCGCACTCGGTCACCACGGCTTCGATCTGCGCCATCTCGCCGTCCCGCACGTCGGCCAGCCGCACGATGCGGGTCTCGTCCTCGTAGCGCATCGGCAGGTAGAGCGCGAAATCGATGTCGCGCACCAGGCCGAGCTTGCGCAACGCCCGCTGGACCACGCTGAGCCCGGTGCCGGGCGCAGGCGCGGCAACGGGCTTTTCGGCGGACAGGGGCTTGGACTCGGCGGGCATGGGACAATTCTGCCCGGCTCCTCGCCTCCCTCTTTCCCATGCCTCCTTGGCACGGGCCCGTCCGGCCCTCAAGCACCATGCGCGCCTTCACGCTTTCCGATTTCGATTTCGACCTGCCGCCCGACCTGGTGGCCCAGCATCCCGCCGCCGAACGCAGCGCCTCGCGCCTGCTCGACGGCACCGGCCCCGCACCGGTCGACCGCATCTTCAACCAGCTGCCTTCGCTGCTGCGGCCCGGCGACCTGCTGGTGTTCAACGACACGCGCGTGGTCAAGGCGCGGCTTTTCGGCGAGAAGCCCACCGGCGGCAAGCTCGAGCTGCTGGTCGAGCGCGTGCTGCAGGGCCCCGAGGTGGTGGCGCACATGAAGGTCAGCAAGAAGCCGCCGATCGGCACCACGCTGGCGATGACCGGGGGCTTCACGGCCACGCTGCTGGGCCGCTGGCCCGAGGAGGACGGCGCGCTGTTCCGCTTCCGCTTCGACAGCCCGGCGGGCGAAGACCCGTACGCGCTGATGGCGCGCTGCGGCCACGTGCCGCTGCCGCCCTACATCGCGCACACCGATTCGGCCGACGACGAGCGCCGCTACCAGACCGTGTTCGCGCGCGTGCCCGGCGCGGTGGCGGCGCCGACCGCAGCGCTGCATTTCGACGACGTGCTGCTGTCCGAACTCGAGGCCCGCGGCGTGCGGCGCGCCAGCGTCACGCTGCACGTGGGCGCCGGCACCTTCCAGCCCGTGAAGACCGAGAACATCGCCGCGCACACCATGCATGCCGAGCGCTACGAGGTGCCCGAGGCGACCCAGCGCGCCATCGCCGAGTGCAAGGCGCGCGGCGGCCGCGTGATCGCGGTCGGCACGACCACCGTGCGCACGCTCGAGAGCTGGGCCAAGAGCGGCGAGGCCAGCGGCGACACCCGCATCTTCATCACGCCGGGCTTCGCGTTTGCTCACGTCGACCTGCTGGTCACCAACTTCCACCTGCCCAAGAGCACGCTGATGATGCTGGTCAGCGCCTTCGCGGGCTACGAACACGCGATGGCGCTCTACGCCCACGCGATCCGCGAGCGCTACCGCTTCTTCAGCTACGGCGACGCCATGCTGCTTGCACGAACCCCTGTCACATCATGCTGAACTTCGATCTCCTCGCCACCGACCCGCAAAGCCATGCGCGCCGCGGCACGCTCACGCTGAACCACGGCGTGGTGCAGACCCCGATCTTCATGCCCGTGGGCACCTACGGCACGGTCAAGGGCGTGATGCCGCGCAGCCTGCACGAGATGGGCGCCCAGATCATCCTGGGCAACACCTTCCACCTGTGGATGCGGCCCGGCCTCGACGTCATGGCGGCCTTCGGCGGCCTGCACCCCTTCGAGAAGTGGGACAAGCCGATCCTCACCGACTCGGGTGGCTTCCAGGTCTGGTCGCTCGGCGCGATGCGCAAGATCAGCGAGGAAGGCGTGAAATTCGCATCGCCGGTCAACGGCGACAAGCTCTTCCTCACGCCCGAGGTCTCGATGCAGATCCAGACCCTCCTCAACAGCGACATCGTGATGCAGTTCGACGAGTGCACGCCCTACGACGTCGACGGTCACGTGACGACCGAGGCCGAAGCCCGCCAGTCAATGGCGCTCAGCCTGCGCTGGGCGAAGCGTTGCCAGGCGGAGTTCTCGAGGCTCGAGAACCCGAATGCGCTGTTCGGCATCGTCCAGGGCGGCATGTTCGAGAACCTGCGCGAGGAATCGCTCGCGCAGCTGGTCGAGATGGACTTTCCGGGCTACGCGATCGGCGGCGTCAGCGTCGGCGAGCCCAAGGACGAGATGCTGCGCATCATGGGCCACACGCCGCACCGGCTGCCGGCCCACAAGCCGCGCTACCTGATGGGCGTCGGCACGCCCGAGGACCTGGTCGAAGGCGTGGCGCAGGGCGTCGACATGTTCGACTGCGTGATGCCGACCCGCAACGCGCGCAACGGCACCTTGTTCTCACGCTACGGCGACCTCAAGATGCGCAACGCCCGCCACAAGAGCGACCCGCAGCCGATCGATGCCAGCTGCAGCTGCCACGCCTGTGCCGGCGCCTCGGGCGTGCCGTGGGAAGCGGGCGGGCGCGACGGCTTCAGCCGCGCCTACCTGCATCACCTCGACCGCTGCGGCGAGATGCTCGGCCCGATGCTGACCACCATCCACAACCTGCACTACTACCTGAACCTGATGCGCGAGATCCGCGACGCGCTCGACGCCGGAAGCTTTGCCGAATTCCGCGCCCGCTTCAAGGCTGATCGGGCGCGCGGCATCTAGGCCGAGCGCAGCGACCAGGACCCCGAGAGGGTCTCGCCCGGGGCCAGCACCGCACCGCCGATCTCGGTCGGCCCGTGCCGATCCGAGAGATTGATCGCGTCGGTGCACTGGCTCACCGGTTCGGCGCAGAAATGGCCGCCGCCGCGCGGGCAGTACAAGACGAAGAAGTCCAGTGGCGAATCGGCCGCCAGCACCAGCGTGCGCCCGGCATCGGGCCACTCGATGCGGGCCTCGCGCTGCCAGCCCGTAAAGTTGTTGTCGAGGTCGAGTTCCGACAACGCAACGCCCTCGCGCAGCCGCGCCACCTCGGCAGTCGGCTCGAGCGCCACCGGCATCACCTCGGCATCGGCGCGCCACATGGCGGCGGTGGCGGTCCGAAGCCGCGTCCCGGGACGGTGCGGAAAGTACGGGTGGTGGCCGATGCCGGCGGGCATCGGCGCCGTGTCGCGGTTGGTCAGCGCCAGCGTGCAGCGAAGCCCCGACCGATCGAGCTCGAAACGCTGCGTCGCCTCGAAGGCCCAGGGCCATTGACCGTCGGCCTCGAAGGCCAGCGCGAGGCGGGCCTGCGCCGGCCCGGACTCGGCCACCTGCCAGGGCCGGAGCCATCCGAGACCGTGCAGCGCATGCTTGCCGGACGGCCGCGCCGGGTGCGTGGCGGCGATCGCGATGTCGCGGCCGGCAAACCGCGCGCGGCTGTCACGGATGCGGTTGCACCACGGCAGCAGCGGAAAGCTGCCCATCGCGAAGGGATCGCCCCGCGCCAGGTCCTCGGCGGAGGCCGGCCGCAGCCAATCGAGCCGCTCGCCGCCGCGCTGCTCGTGCAGGACCGCGATGGCGCCGCCGACCCGCGGGGCCAGCAGCAGGCGCATCGGGCCGGCTGCGAGTTCGACCAGTCCTTCCGGGCCGGCTGGGTGGGTGAGGTCTGCGCTCATTCGATTGGCATCCCGTCAGGTGTTGCAAACGCGCGCATTCTCGTTCACACGGGTGGCGAGCGACACGGCGGACGGTCAGAATTTGCGCATGAACTCATCGACCTCCCCTGCCCCCTCCGCCATCTACCCATCGCTGGCCGGACGCACCGTCTTCATCTCCGGCGGCGCCTCCGGCATCGGCGAGAGCCTGGTGCGCGCCTTCCATGCGCAGGGCGCACGGGTCGGCTTCTGCGACCTCGACGCCGCGGCCGGCACGGCGCTGGCGCAGCAGCTGGGCGGCGGCAACGCGCCGCTGTTCCAGGCCTGCGATGTCACCGACGTGGCCGCGCTGGCCGCCACGATCGCCGCGGTGCGCGCGCGCTTCGGGCCGATCCAGGTGCTGCTCAACAACGCCGCCAACGACCGCCGGCACCAGATGGCCGACGTCACGAGCGAGGACTTCGACCGTCTCGTGGCGGTCAACTTCAAGCACCAGTTCTTCGCTGCCCAGGCGGTGGCCGACGACATGCGCGCGCTCGGCGGCGGCTCGATCATCAACTTCGGCTCGATCAGCTGGATGATCAAGGGCGCCGGCTATCCGGTCTACCAGGCCTGCAAGTCGGCCGCGCGCGGGCTCACGCGCTCGCTGGCGCGCGACCTCGGCAAGGCCAACATCCGGGTCAACGCGATCGTGCCGGGCTGGGTCATGACCGAGCGCCAGCTGCGGCTCTGGGTCAAGCCCGAATCGGCCGCCGAGATCGACGCGGCCCAGTGCCTGCCGGGCCGCGTGATGGCCGAGGACATCGCCAGCATGGCCTTGTTCCTCGCCGCCGACGATTCGAAGATGTGCACCGCCCAGGACTACGTGGTGGACGCCGGCTGGACCTGAAGCGGCCCCGGCAACGGCGCGCGGGGCGCAGCACCTGGATCCGCCGCCGTGCCGCAGGCATGGCAGAACTTGGCGAAGGCGCTCTTGCGCGCATCGCAGGCACGGCAATGGTCGAACAGGCCGATGCCGCAGTGCGGACAGAAGTCGATCTCGGTGTTCTTGAGGTCCACCGGGCGCTCGCAGCCCGGGCAGACGCTCTTGGACAGCCGTGCCAATGCCGTGTCGTAGCTCAGCTCGTTGCGGCGCACCGTCTCGGGCTGCGCCTCGGCCAGTTTCTGCCGCGCCAGGTAGCGGTTGAGCGCCAGGATGGCGTAGCGCCCGACCAGCACCGTCAGCACGATGCCCACGACATAGCGAACGTAGCCGCCGTAGCTCGGCAGGTAGGGCACGAGTTCGACGAAGAAGGCGAACAGCGCGAAGTAGATGAAGCCCCAGACGAAGGGCCACCAGGTGCTCTTGCGCTTCTTCGCGAACAGCCAGCCGGCGATCACCAGCAGCGGCAGTGTGAGCGCCAGCCGGTACAGGAACACCCGCAACTCGACCTTGCGGTTCTCGGCATCGAGCCGCTTGCGCGCCGCCTCCTCGAGCACCAGCAGCTGCTGTTGCGCCCGCTGGCGCGACTGCCGGGCGTCGAGCGCGATCTGCCGCTGCGCCACCACGTTGCGCTCGGCCTCGTCCTCCTTCGCCTTCAGGGCATCGAGGGCCCGGGTGCGGGCGATCAACTCGGTGTCCTGATCGGGCTGGGCGGTGGCGCGGCGGGTGGCGAGCCAGTTGCCGAAGGTCTCGCGCGCCGCCCGGCTGGCCTGCTGCGCGGTGACCAGCTTGAGATCGGCCTGCTCGCGCTCGCGCGCGGCCTGCTGCTCGCTGCGCTCGGCATCGCGCACCGTGTGGCGCAACGGGTCGGCCGCCGCCCGGTCGATGAAATCGTCGAGCTCGATCCGGTGCTCGACCCGCGGCAGGTCGCCGACGATCGTGCTACCGAGCCCGACCAGGAAGCCAGCGAACACAATCGCCACCCCCCAGAGGCCGCGGCGAAACCACTTTTCGGACAGGCGCAGTGCCTTGCTCATTGCATTCTTCCTCTCGGGACGTTGTGTTGCTTGCCGGCGGCCGATTCTGGACGACCGCGGGGCCGGCTTCGGGATTCATCGGGAACACGAACACGCCGGCCACGATCACGGTCGCGGCCACCAGGCCCGTCTGCAGCACCACCTTCATCACATGCTGCGGATGGGACACGCGCTCCCGGTACTCGCGCTCGTAGGGGCCGAAATTGGTGGGCTCGCGCTTCACCACGAATTCCCGGCCTGCGGCAGCACGCGGCCCATGGCCGGGGGCATCGACGCGCTGACGATGGCCTCGCCCTGCAGGGAGGCTGCGGCCGGCGCGACGATACGGGTGCACGCGGCACAGGCCGCGACCAGAAACGTGAGCAGGTACTGCTTCATGGGATCCTCTCGTCCAGGAAGTGAAAGTGCGCGGATCATGGTCCGCCCCTTCGCCGCCCGAAGCGCATTCGTGTCGTGGTCGCGGTACCCTGCGCCGCCGGTATCGCTACTTGATACCAAGCGGCGTCCGGCGGCCCGCCAGCAGGTCCGCGCGCGTGAAGGGCCGCTCGATCCCGGCCAGCCGCACGGCGATCACTTCGAGCAGGCCCTGGGTCGGCGCCGGCGTGCCGGGCCGAAGGAAGAACATCGGGGTGGCCAGGCTCAGCAGCACCAGCGTCCAGCTGACGCGCGGATGCGGCAGCCGGTGCTGCCACCAGAGGAAAGTGGCGCTGACCACCATGCCGAGGGCATAGCCGGCGACCACCTCCGACAGCGAATGGGCATCGAGCGCCAGCCGGGTGAGGCCGATGAAGGCGGCGAGCAGCCATCCGAAGACCGCCGCCGCGACCCGCACGGGATGCTCCCAGCGCGAGACGGCCAGCCAGCAGGCCACCGGCCAGACGCTGGCAGCGATCGCCGTATGGCCGCTGAAGCCGGTGAAGTCGAGCCTGGCGCTGCCGATGCCCCAGCCGAGGAAGGCGATCTTGGAGCTGGCGATCAGGCTGCCGCCGAAACCGAACAGCAGGATCCACAGCAGCGCCAGCGGTCGGGTGTGACTGCGGATGCCGAGCCAGACCGCGATCCAGAGCGCAGCGGGCAGCAGGAAGCCGCTGTCGCCCAGCCAGGTGAGCACGTGCAGGATCTCGCGGGGGCTGGGCATCGGCCGGACGGACCTCAGGTGCCGAGGAGCACGCTCACGCGCCGCTGCAGGGTCTCGGGTTGCACTTCGGCGCGGGGCATCGCACAGCCGACGCGGAGCCCCACGCGGCTGAAGAAGCCGCGCCGGAACGGCCGCACCATGGCGACGTTCTGGCCGTCGCGCGCCTCGATCCGGCTGAAGTACGACCCCCACAGGTTGGTCAGCGCCATCGGAACCACCGGCGGCTCGATGCCGCCGGCGCGGGCGGCATCGAGGATCTTCATCACGCCGCCCTTGAAGGGCTGCAGGCTGCCGTCGCGGGTGATCGCGCCCTCGGGAAAGATGGCGAGCAGATCGCCGTCGCGCAGCACCTGGGCGGCGTCGGCGAAGGCCTGTTCGTAGGCGGCCGGGTCCTCTTTCTGCGGCGCGATCGGGATCGCCTTGGCCAGCCGGAACAGCCCGCCGAGCACCGGCACGCGGAAGATCCGATGGTCCATGATGAAGCGGATCGGGCGCGGGCTGGCGGCCATCAGCAGCACCGCGTCGATGAAGCTCACATGGTTGCAGACCAGCACCGCCGGCCCGTCGGCCGGAATGTGCTCCTGGCCCCGGATGTCGAAGCGGTAGACGAAGTGCGACAGCACCCAGGCCACGAAGCGCAGCAGGTATTCGGGCACCAGCATGAAGATGTAGAAAGCGACCAACGCGTTGGCGATGCCGGTGAACAGGAAGATCTGGGGAATCGTGAAGTCCCCCTTCAGCAACGCCCCGGCGATGACCGAGCTGGCGATCATGAAGAGCGCATTCAGAATGTTGTTGGCCGCGATGATACGGGCCCGGTGGGTGGGCTGGCTGCGCATCTGGATCAGCGCGTACATCGGCACGCTGTAGAGCCCGGCAAACAGCGACAGCAGGCCCAGGTCGGCCATCACGCGCCAGTGCGCCGGCTGGGCCGTGAACGCGCCCAGCCCCAGCTGCGCCCCGGCCGGCAGCCCGCGCGAGGCGAAGTACAGGTCGATCGCGAAGACGCTCATGCCGATCGCGCCCAGCGGCACCAGGCCGATCTCGACCTGGCGCCGGCTCAGCGTCTCGCACAGCAGCGAGCCGGCGCCGATGCCGACCGAGAACACCACCAGCAGCAGCGAAGCCACCTGCTCGTCGCCATGCAGCACCTCCTTCGCGAAGCTCGGGAACTGGGCCAGGAAGACGGCGCCGAAGAACCACATCCACGAGATGCCCAGCAGCGAGCGAAACACCACCACGTTGCCATGCGCGAGCTTCAGGTTGCGCCAGGTCTCGCTGACCGGGTTCCAGTTGATCGCCAGGCCCGGGTCGGTGGCCGGGGCCGGCGGGATCGCCTGCGCCACCGCGCGTCCGGCCAGGGCCAGCAGCAGGCAGGCGACGGCCACGGTGGCATGGCCGACCTGCGGCAAGGCCACCAGAAGGCCGCCCGCGACCTGGCCCAGCAAGATGGCGACGAAAGTGCCCATCTCGACCATGCCGTTGCCGCCGGTGAGCTCGCGCGGCGCCAGCACCTGCGGCAGGTAGGCGAACTTGACCGGACCGAACAGGGTGGAGTGCAGCCCCATCAGGAACACGCAGCCGAGCAGCACCGCCGCGTCGGCCCGCAGGAAGCCCCAGGCGGCGATCGCCATGATCGCGATCTCCAGGTTCTTGACGAAGCGGATCATCTTCGTCTTGTCCTGCTTGTCGGTGAGTTGCCCGGCGGTGGCCGAGAACAACAGGAAGGGCAGGATGAACAGCGCGCCGATCGCCAGCCCCGCCATCGCCGGAGGCATCCAGTTCAGCTGCAGCTGGTAGGTCACCATCACCGTGAAGGCGAACTTGAACAGGTTGTCGTTGGCTGCGCCGGCGAACTGGGTCCAGAAGAAGGGCGCGAAGCGCCGCTGCCGCAGCAGCGTGAACTGGTTGGCGTGCGACGGCCCCTCGGGCTGGCTGGCGGATGCGGCTTCGGTGGTGGGTGTCGTCATTCGGGGGGGGGGCGGCGGACGGGGGCTTGGTCAGTTGAGGACAGAGCAAAAACTGCTGCGCAGTTTCTTGGTCTGTCCCGCAAGGTCTTAGTCAGTTGAGGACAGAGCAAAAACTGCTGCGCAGTTTCTTGATCTGTCCCGCAAGGTCTCAGGCGGTCAGGGGGGCGGCGTGCGAATTGTGCCGCAGCGTCTGCCGCCCCATCGTCTGCAAGGCGTGGAGCACCGGGAGCGCCGCCAGGGCCGCCGTCAGGTGCTTGAGGCTGTGGCCCGACAGCAGCTGGTGCGTCGCGGCGTAGATCGCGGGGTCGGCCAGCTCGAACAGCTGGGCCAGCGCGTAGAAGAACAGCAGCCCGCCGAGCTTGAGGCCGATGGCGCCGGCCACCGGGCGAACCAGCGCCAGCGCGAGCACCAGCGCCATGCCGCCGAACTGCAGCACCGCCCAGGGCCATGCGTTGCCGGTGCCATGGCAGACGGCCGCGGCCAGCAGCCCGCCGGCCAGCGTGAACCAGGCGGCCGTCCAGCCGGCGCGGGCGCTGACCCGCTCGCAGACCGCAAAGCCGACCAGCCCCGCGAAGGCCACCGCCATGCCGGCCCGATCCGCCGCCAGCCGCAGGTCGTCGGGCTGCAGGTGGTAGAAGGCCGACCCGAGCGCCGTGAGAACCAGGCCGGCGAAGAACATCCAGGCGCAGTCGAGCGCATTGACAGGCGCCGGCGCGACGGCCTGGGGCAGCGGTGCGGCGTCCTGCAGCTGGTCATGGGCGCGGTCCAGCCAGTGCAGGCAGCGCAGGCCCCAGAGGCCCAGCACGGCGAAAGGCAGGTTGCTCAACACGTTCACGGCGTTCGGCAGCGCGCGCCAGGACCGGCCATCGGCAAAGGCGGCCGCGCCCGGTGCCGGAACCGTGGGACCGAGTACCGCCGCGCCGACGAGCAGCACGGCCAGCGCCAGCAGGGCGTGTTCGCGGCGGGAGAGGGACGGCAGGGACATGGCAGGCTCCGATGGGTGCTCGAGGAGGTGGAATCTAGGTTGTCAACCCCTCGGACGGCATCGAGAATCGATACGGAGCACTTTTTCACCACCCCGGGTATCAATCCGCAATACTCCCTTCCGCCATGAGTACCACCGTCGACCTGGTCAATGCCCTCAAGAACGAACTCAAATCCGCCCGCATGACCTATGCCGACCTGGCCAAGTCGCTGGACATGGCCGAGTCCAGCGTCAAGCGGATGCTGGCCAAGGGCGACATGCCGCTGACCCGGGTCGACGCCATCTGCCGGGCCCTCAAGATCGACTTCGCCGAGCTGGCGCGCCGGGTGGCGGACGCGCAGCCCCTGCTCAAGGAGCTCACGCTCGAGCAGGAGAAGGCGGTGGTCAAGGACAAGAAGCTGCTGCTGCTGGCGATCTGCGTGCTGAGCCAGTGGACGCTGGAGCAGATCGTCGGCGCCTACCGGATCACCGAGGCCGAGTGCATCGGCTACCTGGCCCAACTGGACCGGATCGGCATCATCGAGCTGCGGCCGCTGAACCGCTACCGACTCAAGCTCGCCAAGACCTTCCGCTGGCGCCCGCACGGGCCGGTGATGGATTTCTTCCGCGAGAACGTGGTGCTCGACTACTACCGCGGCGGCTTCGACGGGCCGGCCGAGGGCCTGCTGCTGGTGCACGGATCGATCAGCAAGTCGCTGGCACCGGCCTTCCTCGACCGGCTGCAGCGGGTGGCCCAGGACTTTGCGCAGCAGCACCAGACCGACCAGAAACTGACCCCCAAGGAGCGCGAGGGCTACACCTTGCTGCTGGGCATGCGCAACTGGGAGTTCGAGCTGTTCACCCGCCTGCGCCGGGCCTGAAAAACACGGAAACCGGTTTCCTCTATAAAATCCGCCCAGCAGAAAAGCGGACGCTTCCGTCCCACCGATGGCGCAATCTCCCATGAACGCTCAGGTGAACCGCCCAAACCGCGGTTCAGGCACTGCCTCATTCGATCAATCGCCGACTGGAGAGCCACCACGCCAAGTGGTGCACCGAAGGAGCAAGCCCGCTGCCAGTGGCCGCGTGGTGAAACTCTCAGGTAACAGAGACAGGGGGAGCGGCAGTCTGAACCCCGGGTCTTGCCGCTTTTACAGTAAGCGCTAACGCCCGCCGTTCATGCCCTCCCAAAAGGATTCGGACATGCGCGTGGTTGTATTTGGCGCGGGCTTGCTCGGCGTGACCTCGGCCTACTATCTTCAACAGCTCGGACACGAAGTGACCGTGGTCGACCGGCATGCGACGCCGGCGGCCAAGGCACGCGGCCTGGCGACCGCAGCGCCGGCCGCAGCGGCATCGCCCCGGCGCGGCAGGAAGCTGTCCAGGCTGTGCAGCGGCATCCGTCGCGGCCTCTCCAGGCTGATGGACCGGGCCGTCGGCACGCCGGCCAAGCGCGATCCCCTCGACCATCTCGTGCGACTGGCGGCGTACAGCCGCAAGAGCGCGCGCGCCCTGCGCGACGAAGCCGGAGTGCCCCAGGGCTCGCGCTCGGCCGGCCTGATGAACATCTACACCGATCCCGAGGCCTTCCGGGTCCGGACGGCCGGCGCCACGCACTGGTCCAGCCTCGGCTGCGAGGAACGGCTGCTGTCGGCCGACGAAGCCATCGTCCTGGAACCGGCGCTGAAGGCGATGGGCGGCAAGCTGGCCGGAGCGACCCACGCGCAGGAAGACCCGGCGCGCGATCCGGCGCAGTTCGCCGCCAGCCTGGTGTTCCTGTGCCGCGCCGCCGGCGTGCGCTTCATGACGCGGCACACCGTGGTGTCGCTCAAGGAACGCAACGGCCGGATCGACCATGTCGAGCTGCTCGATGCCGCCGGCGAGCCGACCACTTTGCGCGCACAGGCCTACGTGCTGGCGCTGGGTGCGTCGAGCGTGCCGCACGCCGAAGACCTGGGCATCGACATGCCGCTGCGCTTCGTGCGCGAATACATCGTCACGATGCCGATCCTGAACCCTTCGCTGGCGCCGCGCATGCCCTTGCGCGACCGCCAGGGCAAGCTGCGCATCACGCGCATCGAAACGCCGGCCGGCGACCAGTTGCAGGTCCGGGCCGTCGTGCGGGCCGGGCTCGACGAAGAGGCCGAGCCCGACTCGGACCGCTTCCGGGCGATCGTGCGCCGCACCGAGATGCTGCTGCCCGGCGTCGCCGACGCCGCGCGGGCCAGTTTCGATACCGCCATGCACGCGGCCAGCACCAACCGGCTGCCGATGATCGGCAAGACCCGCCTCCCCAACCTGTTCCTGAACACCGCGCCCGGCGCTCGAACCTGGATCCATGCCTGCGGCGCGGGCAAGTCGATCGCGCGGATCGTCAGCGGACTTCGGCCCGAACTCGACTTCGCCTTCCGGCGCCCTTAGCCGCTACAATCCGCCCACTGCAGGAGAGCGGGCCCAGGGGCCCCACCGAAGGCGCAAACTCCCATAAACGCTCAGGTCGGCCCACGCGATGGGCTCGTACTGCAGTTCACTGTCAAAGCCGTCTGGAGAGCCATCACGCCGCGCGTGGTGCACCGAAGGAGCAAACCCGCTGCGGGCGCAGCGGGTGAATCTCTCAGGTACCGAGGACAGGGGGAGCGGCAACTTGGACGCACGGTCCGGTTGCTTTCGTTTCGACAGCATGCCGTCTCCGTTGCGTTCGAGCGCTGCAACCATCAAGGGTTCTCGATATGCGCGTGATCGTTCTTGGCGCCGGCCTGCTCGGCGTGACTTCGGCTTACTACCTCCAGCAACTCGGCCACGATGTGACCRTGATCGACCGCCAGGCCACGCCGGCGGCGGAAACCAGCTTTGCCAACGGCGGCCAGATCTCGGTCAGCCATGCCGAGCCCTGGGCCAACCCGGGGGCGCCGCTCAAGGTGCTGCAATGGCTCGGCAAGGAAGATGCGCCCTTGCTGTTCCGCATCCGCGCCGACATGCGCCAGTGGCTCTGGGGCCTTTCGTTCCTGCGCGAATGCACGCCGGCGCGCACCCGCCACAACATCGAGCAGATCGTGCGCCTGGGCACCTACAGCCGCGACACGCTGCAGCAGCTGCGGCGCGACACCGGGATCGACTACGACCAGCGCACGCAGGGCATCCTGCACTTCTACACGACGCAGAAGGAGTTCGACGCCGCGCTGGAGCCCGCCGAGCAGATGCGCGCGCTCGGCTGCGACCGGCGGGTGATCTCGGCCGACGAGGCCGTGAGGCTCGAGCCCGCGCTGTCGCACATCCGGCCGCAGCTGGCCGGCGCGACCTACACGGCCGAGGATGAATCGGGCGATGCCAACCGCTTCGCGCGCGGGCTGGCCGGGCTGGCCGAGGCAGCCGGCGTGCGCTTCCTCATGAGCCATACCGTGACCGCGCTGCGCGCAGCCGGCGGCCGCCTCGACCACGTCGAGGCGACCGACGACGAAGGCCGCTTCCAGCGCATCCGCGGCGACGCCTACGTGCTGGCGATGGGCTCGCTGAGCCCCCTCCTGGCCGCGCCGCTGGGCATCCGGCTGCCGATCTATCCGGCCAAGGGCTACTCGGTGACGATGCCGGTCCGGGACGCCTCCAAGGCGCACCAGGTCTCGCTGACCGACGACGAGTTCAAGCTGGTGTTCTCGCGCTACACCTCGGCCGCGGGCGACCGCCTGCGCATTGCCGGCACCGCCGAGCTCAACGGCTACGACCGCGACCTGAACCCCGTGCGCTGCGAGGCGATCGTGCGGCGCGTGGAGGAACTGTTCCCGGGCGCCGGCGACGCCTCCGCGGCCCAGTTCTGGACCGGGCTGCGCCCGGTGACGCCGAGCAACGTGCCGCTGATCGGGGCGTCCAGGCTTCCCAACCTGTTCCTCAACACCGGCCACGGCACGCTGGGCTGGACCCACGCCTGCGGCTCCGGCAAGTCGATCGCGCGGATCGTCAGCGGGCTGGCGCCGGAGGTCGATTTCGCCTTCACCGGTGCCCGCTCAGGGCTGTCCCCGACCCTGCAGCCGGCCTAAGCTCTCAGGCCGGCGCCGGGCCGCCCCAAGGCGGCCTGCGGCCCCCTCGGGGGGCAGCGACCCACACGCAGTGGGGGAGCGTGGGGGCCTTCAGTCATCGCCCGTGAAGACGGTCAGCACGCCGGTATAGCCGTAGAGGTGGTTGCGGGCGATCTCGCCGGCGGCGAAGAAGCCGACCAGCGGGACGTCGCCGAGCGCATGGCGCACGATCTGGAGCTCGGCGCCGGGGGCCCCGAAGTGCGGCCCGCCGCGGCCCGAGCAGCTGACGTAGATCGCGCCCGCGATGCGGCGCGCCGGATGCGGCGCGGCCTCGGCCTCGCCGGCCGCGATCTCGCGCGCGGTCGCCAGCGTCTGCTCCTGGGGCTCCAGTTCCTCGCGGATCTCGGCGCAGACGCGCATCAGGTCGGCACGCGCGGCCTGCACATTGCGGCGGCAGAAGCTCATGCGCATGCCGGCCGCTGCCACATCCGCGATCGCCACGCCGCGACGCGTCGGGTCGAGACCGATGATGTGGCGCACCCTCACGTCGGCACCCAGATCGCCGGTGCGCCGGACGCCGTCGCTGCCGGCCTCGGCCAGGCCGACCAGCGTGGCGCGCACGGCATCGATCGCCTGCTCGGGCGCATCGAGCGACACCCGCAGGTCGGCCAGCAGCACGTCGAGCGCGGGCTCGCCGTCGAGCTCGAGCAGCAGGTTGCCGTCGGCCTCGGTGATCTCGCGTTCGCGCGACACCGGCTGGCAGCCCTGGGTCACGCGCGAGACCAGCCGCACGCCTTCGCCGAACACCACGCCCGACAGGCCGCCCGAGAACACGCCGCCAACCGCGCCATGGCCGCGGATGTTGCCGTTGCCGCCGATCGCGAACTGCAGCGAGCCGACCCGGCCCGACGACAGGCCGCCGAACAGGTAGCCGGTGTCGGTGCGCTCCGCCATCTCGGCGATCAGTTCGCCGAGCTCGGGCGTGCGCGGGTCGGCGTGCACCAGGGCGGTATGGGCCGCGAAGCCGCTCATTTCCGAGCTGGCGAGCGGCGCTACGCCGGAAAACACGCGGTACTGGTCGCTCGGCAACTCGCACAGCATCACGCTGAGCGCTGGCTCATCGAAATACTCGGCGTTGTTGGCGGCCACGCCGACACCCACGGTGCCGGTCCAGTCGGTGATCTCGGGCAGTTCGGCCCCCAGGTGATCGAGGATCTCCTGGGCGTCTTCCCCGTAGTGATCGGTGATGTAGAGCAGGCCCAGCGTCGGCGAACGCGCGTAGTCGGGCAGCGCCATCTGCGCCCGCAACTGGGCCAGCACCAACCCCGCCGCCATGCGCCACTGCGGATGGGTGGCATGTCCGGAAGGAAACAGCTTCATGGGCTCGGCTTTCAACGCGCGCGCTTGCGCGCCGGTGGGGGACCCTTGGCGGCCGCCGCCGCCGCGGCACCGCGACGCGCGGGCGAGGCCTTTTTCC
>NZ_JBFUCJ010000031.1:0-60632 GCF_056405295.1 Variovorax sp. P1_H2
AAGCTAGACTGTGCAACTTCAAGTCGACTTGAGGTCAAGAGGGTGAGACATCTGGACATCGCCGAGGTGGCGCAGCAATCCGGCGTTCCGGCATCGACGCTGCGGTTCTATGACGAAAAGGGGCTGATCGCCTCCACCGGTAGGCGCGGGCTGCGCCGCCTGTTCGATCCCGGCGTGCTGGAACGGCTGGCGCTGATCGCGCTGGGGCGCGCCGCCGGCTTCTCGCTCGACGAGATCGCGCGCATGTTCGCGCCCGAGGGGCAGCCGCGCATCGACCGCCAGAAGCTCGCGGCCAAGGCGGACGAGCTCGACCGGACGATCCGCAAGCTGAGCGCCATGCGCGACGGCCTGCGGCACGCCGCCGCCTGCCCGGCGCCTAGCCATATGGAATGCCCTACCTTTCGGCGGATCGTGCGGGCTGCGGGGTCTGGGGGTGTTGGGGCGGGGAGGAAGAGGGTTGCGAAGGCACCCGGGACGTAGTTCCAAGCGCGTTGTCCAGTGAAGCCGCTCATCCATCAAGTTCGAGCAGGCCGGGCAGGTGCGCGCCCGTACGGCAAGGCGCTATTGCCTGCTCGATGGCAGTGGCTCGTCCAGAAGCTTGCGCGTCGCCTCTGGTCGGGCAGCGCGCCGGCCGCACTGGGTCCACGGACTTCGGCTAGAGTTCTTCCGCATCGAGTCGGAGCGGGTTGTCGCGGTCTTGAAGCTCTTGGAGGTGAAGGACATTACCGGCCAGGTCGAACAGCAGATCGAGGCAGACGTCACCTCGGCGGACAAGCAATCCGCCCAGCAGATGAAGGACCGTCGTCCGCGCATGAATTTCAGCGATCTCGGGATCCCCCCGGCTCCATCCTGCTCTCAAGAGATGGCCAGGCGGAGGCCCAGGTTGTGAGCGAGACGAGGGTGGTCTACCAAGGCGAAGAGCAGTCGCTGACGTCCGCGACCCGAAAGGTTCTCGGACTCGCGCCCGACACCGCGATCCAGCCGTCGCCCTACTGGACGTTCAACGGGACGAGCGTGAAGAAGCTCTACGAAGAATTCCACGACTCGGTCAGCGAGTAGCAAGTCGGCGGCCGATGTCTGCGAGTCAATCAGTCCGCTGCGCCCCGTGGTCGTCTTCCTTTGCTTGCCCTCAAGGATCCGATCGATCCGCATCAGTACCCGAGCGCCTGCCCGGTGTTGCGGCGGGGATCGTTGGCGCCGTAGAACCGGTTGCCGGCCACCGGCTTGCCGCCGAGCGAGGGGGCGTCGACAATGATCGCCGCAAGGTGGTTTGCCGGCTGGGGCACGCCCAGATTGTGGCCCATGTCGGTCAGGATCTTGCGCGTGTCGGGGCTGAGCGCGAAGGTTTCGACGTTGGTCACGTCGGGCAGCCATTGCTGGTGGAAGCGCGGTGCGTCCACGGCTTCCTGCACGTTCATGCCGTAGTCCACCACGTTCAGTATGGTGAGCAGCACCGCCGTGATGATGCGGCTGCCGCCAGGCGTACCGACGACAAACACGGGCTTGCCATCCTTGCTCACGATGGTCGGGCTCATCGAGCTCAGCGGACGCTTGCCAGGGGCGATGGCGTTGGCTTCGCCCTGCACCAAGCCGTAGAGATTGGGCACGCCGATCTTCGAGGTGAAGTCGTCCATCTCGTCGTTCAGCAACACGCCAGTCTTGGCGGCCGTGATCTTGGCGCCGAACCAGTCATTCAGCGTGTAGGTCACTGACACCGCATTGCCCCACTTGTCGGCGATCGAGTAGTGCGTGGTGTTGTTGCCTTCATGCGGCGGCACGCCCGGCTTGAGATCCTTGGAGACACCGGCTTTCTTCGGGTCGATGACGGCCCGGATCTTCTCTGCATAGTTCTTATCGAGCAGGCGGTCGAGCGGGTTCTTCACGAAGTCCGGATCGCCGAGGTAGCTATTGCGGTCCACATAGGCGTGGCGCATGGCTTCGATCTGATAGTGCACGGCCTGGGCCGAGTGGTAGCCCAAATCCTGGAGCGGATAGCCTTCGAGGATGTTGAGTATCTCGCAGATGATCACGCCGCCCGAACTCGGCGGGGGCGCTGACACGAGGTGGTAGCCGCGGTAGTCGCACTCGACGGGCGCCAGTTCACGGGTCTTGTACTGGTCGAGGTCGGCCTGCGTGATCAGGCCCTTTCCGGCCTGGCTCGACGCCACGATGGCGTTGCCGACCCAGCCCTTGTAGAAGCCGTCCGTGCCCCTGACGCTGATTTCCCTCAACGTCTTCGCGAGGTCTTTCTGCACCAGCTTCTGGCCGGCCACGAACGGCTTGCCCTTGTTCAGGAAAATGGCGCCCGACGCGGGGTCTTCCTTGAAGTCGGCCGTGGCGGTGTCGAGCAGGTCGATGTCGCCCTGTTCCAGCGCGAAGCCCTCGTTGGCCAGCCGGATCGACGGGGCGAGCAGCGCGGCGCGCTTCATGGTGCCGTACTTCTCGCGCGCGTACTCCATGCCCGAGACGCTGCCGGGCACGCCCACGGCGAGGTGGCCCTTGGTGCTCAGGCCCTTGATGACGTTGCCTTCCTTGTCAAGGTACATGTTGGCGGTGGCGGCCAGCGGTGCCTTCTCGCGGAAGTCGAGGAAGGTCTTGCGGCCGTCGGCCAATTGCACGGTCATAAAGCCGCCGCCGCCGAGGTTGCCCGCCGCCGGATACACCACAGCCATCGCGTAGCCCACGGCGACGGCCGCGTCGACCGCGTTGCCGCCGCGCTTGAGCACGTCGGCGCCGACCTTGCTTGCGAGGTGCTGCGCGCTCACTACCATGCCGTTTTCGGCCGCAACGGGCGCTTGCGAGAATGCATGCAGCTGCCCTGCGCCCGCCAATGCAAGCGCCGCCGCGACGGTGCAACGCAAGTTTGAAGTCCACTGAAATTGTTTCACGGTCTTTCTCCTATTGAACAATGTGACGAGTGAATTCGCCTGCAGCACGGGGCTCGACCGCCATCATGCTCTTCATTGACAGATCAGGATCTCCTCAAGCTGGACAGGCCCCTTCGCCGTCGCTGATGGCCGGCGAGTTGGTCAAGCAACGGGGCGGCGTCTTCATGACCCACGTGCCCTATCGTGGCGTGGCGCCGCTGACCAGCGACCTGCTGGGCGGCAACATCGATTTCGGCGTGTTCGTGCTCTCCAGCGCCTTGCCCCATATCCGCAGCGGCAAGCTGGTGGCACTGGGCACCACCGAGGCCAAGCGTTCGGCCATCACGCCCGATCTGCCCGCACTCAGCGAAAGCCCGAGCCTGAAGGACCTGGACATCGGTGTCTGGTTCGTGCTGATGGGGCCGGCCAGGTTGCCGGAGCCGGTGCAGGCCCGGCTGACGACAGCGCTGAACGAGACCCTGCAGTCCCCCGACTTTCGCAAGAAGATGGAAGCCACCAGTTCGACCGTGCCAACTTCGGCGGTGGACGTGAACAAGTTTCTCGCCGCCGAAACCGCCAAGTACAAGAACATCGTCAAGTTCGCCAACATCAAGGAATGAGCGTGCCCGTGTTGTCGTTTCAACTCCCCGCCCCCGACATCACCGCCTGGCGTGCCGGCAACACCGGCGTCGAAGGCGTTTGGCGCTTCGAGGCCGACCAGCCCGGTCGGCACGTGATGATCAGCGCGCTCGTGCACGGCAACGAACTGTGCGGCGCATGGGCGCTCAAGGGGCTGCTGGACGCCGGGGTACGCCCGCAGCGCGGCCGCCTCACGCTGGCGTTCTGCAACCTGGAGGCCTTCGGCTGCTTCGATCCGGCCAGCCACGATGCCTCGCGCTTTGTCGACGAGGACCTCAACCGCCAATAGTCGCCCGAACGCATCGAGGCCGGCGATACACGGGAGCGGCGGCGCGCCGCGGAACTACCGTCATCGGCTGGAATGACGGCGAGCCGGTGGTCACGCCGTATGACGACTGCGTGCTCGTCATGCCCTCGACGCGCCAGGCCAAGGCGGGCGTGACGGTGGTCCGCTACGCCCGTCGACGACTGCTCTGACTGGCTTGCTATTTGGCGGTGGGTTGGGCAACCGACGCGGTTGTGGGCGCGTATTCAGGCCAGTAGAGCTTGACTTCCTGATCCGACAAGTAGCGGCACTTCTCTTTCGCGGATTCCAGAAAGAGCCGTTGTGCAGTGCCGAGTTTGGGCGATCGGCTGTTGTAGCAATGCTCCGCATCGCACATGATTCCATTCATTTCCCCTCCCGCCGCAGTTGTCATTGACGGACAAAAATAGACGCTGCCATCGTTGATTTCGAGAGCGAGCGCATGCTGGTGGACGAGAGCGGCGAAGCCAAGGAATGCAGCGGTCAAGAGCCTTCTTGGGCCGGCGGAATGATGGCGAGAAAAACTCATGGCTTGTTCCTTCCTATGGTCGGTTTGATCTTCGATGAAGCTGGCCGAAGTTACTGCGCCGTCGTTCGCCAATCGTTCGCAAGCCCGAGCATGTGGGGCAGACCCCATCACATCGGCGCGTCGACATTGAAGAGCCAGGTGTCGACGAGTGCCGTGCCATTGGGGTCCACATGCAGCGCCCGGCCCTTTCCGGTCCGCTGATTGAGCGTGTAGACCCACAGCACCGATCGGCTCTTCGCCGTCGCGAACACCGATTCGCCCTCCAACGCAGCCAGCTCGAGCTGGCCGGAGAGACCCGAGCAGTTCACGCCTGCACCGGAGGCGAATCCGCAGTCGGGCCGCTCGCGGCCGCCGAGCAGCGCCTCCGCCGTCGCGGGCTGCTCGGCCGACCATCGAGCCACTTGCTCGAGCCGAACTCGCAGGCACACCTGGTCGGCGCCATTCATGAGCCCGGCGAGCCCGTGACGCGGAAATTCGTATTGGCGCACCAGCACGATGCCCTTCCTGGTCGATGGGTTGACCATCAGCACGAGCCAGGCCGCGTTCGCGCGGTAGCGCGTCAGGCCCGCATGCAGCCGTAGCCGGGACTGGGCGATGTACTGATCCTCCGCGCCGGATTGGATGGCGCCTCTGGCCACTTCCTGCCCGGCGAAGGTCCCGGCGTCGAGCGACACCTCGACCATCCGTTCGAGCTCCTTGCGGACGCGCGACGCGCCTGCGCTGCGCGTGGCGATCCCCTTGAAGGCGCTGTCGTCGTTGGCGATCTCGTTCGCATACAGAAAGCGGGCATAGCCGGCTTCCGAGCTTTGCTTGACGACCTGCTTGAGCGAGTGGCACTCGCCATCGGCGCGGGCTGGGCCGACGGCCATCAGGCCGGCCAGCAACAGGGCGGCCCCCAGCCGGTTCATGCCTCATTCTCCATACGGCATGAGGTCCGGCTCGTTCCGGGGGAGGGCCGCGAGCGCCTTCTGGACCTCCGAGAAGACGTCACCGATGTAGGCACCGGGCTCCCCTTGCGCAAGCTGGTGGCCCACCGCTTTGGCCGGCAGCACCACCGATGGGCTGCCAAGCTCGTGACACCCGGATGCGACGAACGCAATGCAGACACACATCGCTGCGTGAGTTCCGCGGATTGACTTCATGACGATCTCCCAGGGCGGCCCGCGCAGCTTTTGACCGAAGAACATGCCGATCGCGACCGGACTCGATTGTCTTGATGCGCATGCCTTGACGGTACCGAGCCACCGTTCGCCAATCGTTCGCACGTTTGGCCCCCCCGATATATAGTCACGGCCGACCTTGAACCCGCCCGACCCCCCCCCGATCACGGCCTCCAACTCGGGTTGCTGGGCGGATTCAGGTGCGTCTTGGACGGCCGTCCTGTTGCCGGGATTTCGTGCGACAAGATGCGGTCTGCGCGTCGGCGCGGATGAAGCTGGCCGGCGTGTCCAGCAATCCGGCGTTCCGGCATCCACGCTGCGCTTCTATGACGAAAAGGGGCTGATCGCCTCCACCGGCAGGCGCGGGCTGCGCCGCCTGTTCGACCCCGGTGTGCTGGAGCGGCTGGCGCTGATCGCGGTGGGGCGCGCCGCCGGCTTCTCGCTCGACGAGATCGCGCGCAATTTTTCGCGCCCGAGAGGCAGCCGCGCATCGACCGCCAGATGCTCGCGGCCAAGGCGGACGAGCTCGACCGGACGATCCGCAAGCTGAGCACCTTGCGGGACGGCCTGCGGCACGCCGCCGCCTGCCCGGCGCCTGGCCATATGGAATGCCCTACCTTTCGGCGCATCGTGCGGGCTGCGGGGGCTGGGGGTGTGGGGGTGGGGAGGAAGAGGGTTGCGAAGGCGTTGGGAGATTAGTTCGCGTTCGCGTGGCGCGACTGTTGTAGGCTGCCATGCCGAACGCTCCGCCTACCGGCCGATGCGATCGGGGTGGCGCGCGACATTGGGAAAGGCCTCGAACAGGTTCTCGCCTCGCTCATGCCCGCGTCCTCACAGGCGTTCCTTGACCCGCTGGCCAGCTGCGGTGAGACGGTAGCGCTGCTTGCTGCTGCGCGGTGCCTCCGGAAGCGTCATTTCCAGCACGCCGCTGGCCAGCGCCGGCAACAAATAGGCCTTTCGGAAATGCTCGGCATTCGCCAGCCTCAGCAGGCGCTGAAGTTCCTGGCGTGACAGCTCACCATTCATGGCCGCGACGACCCGGCGTACTTCCGTGGTGACTTCCGTGGTGACTTCCGTGGTGACTTCCCTGGCCGCGCGCGCGCCTGAGTGCACCGGCAGCCGGATGACGAAAGCCGCTCGATCAACGTCGGTCTCGAACAGCGGGGGAGGAGAACCGTTGCTCGCCATCTCCTTCAGGATCTTCGGAATGCCCGTGGCTCGCCCCTCGGTCAGGTCCAGCTCCTTCAGGAATTCACCGATGCGGCGGTTGCGGTAGCGGCGGCTCACGGCACGCCCGGCGCGCAGGTCGCTCATGCTGATGGATCGGTCGGGGCCTGGGTAGCTCACCACCACAAGTTCGTCGGGGCTCACGCGCACCTCGATCGGCTCCCGCTCTTCATATGAGCGGTGGTACACCGCGTTCACCACCGCCTCTTCCACCGCCGCATAGGGGAAATTCCAGAACCGTTCGGCTTCCGCCAGATCGGCCGCGACGTCCTGGCGCGGCAGGCGCGCGAGGGCTGGGGCGCCAAGGTGATCGACCGCTTGGCGCGCGACCTGAAGGACGCGTTTCCGGACATGCGCGGCTGGTCGTCCAGCAACCTCAAGTACATGCGGTTTTTTGCCCAGCATTGCCCTGACGGCCAATTTGGTCAGCAGCCCGCTGACCAATTGCCGTGGTTCCACATCGTCACCCTGCTGACCCAGCTGGATGCGACACCAGATCGCGCCTGGTACGCCGAACAGACGGTGCAGCAAGGCTGGTCGCGCAGCACGCTGGCGCTGAATATCAAGAACCGTCTGCACCTTCGCCAGGGCACGGCGGTCACCAACTTTCAGGCTCGCCTGCCGGCGCCAGATTCGGCACTGGCGCACGACACGCTCAAAGACCCTTACCTGTTCGACTTTCTGGGCCTGGGTGATGACGCGCATGAGCGCGAGATCGAAAACGGTCTGATCCGCCACATCACGCGCTTCCTGCTGGAACTCGGTGCAAATCAAGGCCCCCGACGACAAGCCCACCATCGGCCTGCTGCTGTGCAAGCAACAAAACCGTCTGGTCGCCGAATACGCGCTGTCAGGCATCGACAAGCCGATCGGCGTGGCCGAGTATCAGTTGCTGCGCGATCTGCCCGATGCGCTGGAACACAGCCTGCCTAGCATCGCCGCGATCGAAGCGGAGCTGGCCAACGATTTGGGCACGCTCGGTGCCCTCGACGACTCCGACGCACAGCCATGACCGAAGGCCAGCTCGAACAGGAAACTTTGGGCTGATTGCAGGACGTTCAAGAACGCCCTGACCATGACCGACGGAAAGGTCACGGGCTTGATCGGCACGGGCCAGGGCATCTACAAGCTCGCGACCGGCGCGGCAGCCTCGCTGGCAGGAAAGTCATTCACCTATACCGCGGGACCGACCGGCCCGGGCCGGTACGTCATCGAATTCAAGGTCGAGTGAAGCGGGCGATCGTCGTCACGATGCAACTACAAGTTGCCTGCAGCGAATTTCGGGATGTCGCGCGCCATGGCCAACAAGGCCTCCGCTCGGGTGGCCACGAACTGAGCAAGGCCCTGCACGAAAGCGACTTCCTCTCCCATGTACGCGGGGTCCGCCGCCTGCGCCGGCGCCTCTTGAAGTGCGAACTCACAGAGTCGCGTCAGCTCGCGTGCGAAGTACCTGCGTTCAATGCCCAAGCGCGCGCAGAAGTCTGCAAGCGCGAACGAGCGCACTGCTTCCAGCTCGAACTCATCCCCGAATGCCATCGCCAGGTCGTGATGGAACGCCGCGTATTGCACGACGCTCACCAGGTCATACAGCGGCGTCGGGGTGAGCCCTGTGCGGTTGACGAAGAACGAGATGTTCTTGCCGTGCGAATCGCTGTTGCCGAAGAGCAGGGTCGTGACCGCCCAAAGGACCAGGCGCTGCATCCCCAGCGCTGGTTCGACGAACCCGGGCCTGAGCGTGCCGAGCTTTTCGAAACTGGCTCCATCGCGAATGTGCCGCACCTCCGGTTGATACCCCACGTTACGCTCGTACTTTGCACTCACCGACAAATCCAGCGCCTGGCACCCATCGATGATGTGCAACCGCTCGACACCGTCCGGCGTCCTGCGGCGGTCGAATCGCTCGATGCTCAAGACCGGCGACGGTACCCGCAGGATGCTCACGTGCGCGGCACCAGGCGCCTTCCAGCGCCGCATGCTGATGCGATTGGCCAGCTGCATGCAGAAATGCTCGTTGGCCACCATGAACCTCGCTTCCTCGCGCGCAGGCTCTGGCTTGAGGATGTGCGTAGACGACAGCGCCCCGTCGACCAGGAACAGTTGGTCTTCTTCGATGGCCACCAGAAGCTTGTCCTGGTGCCCCGCGATGGACATGCGCGCTTTGCCGTCCCACCGGTTGAAGGGTTCGTTCGCGCGGTTGTCGATCCGTGCCTGCAGTTCTTCGAACGGCAGGTGCCGGCGCAGTGGCTCCTGCTCAGCCGGCACCTGGCCGGCAGCGACAAAGCTCAGCGCGCCAGCAGTCTCATGTCCGAGGTGGCGAAGAAGCCCGAAGACGTTGTTGCGCGCCACGCGAGCATCGTTGGCCGCCACAACCAGTGCCTCGCCTTCAGGGAGCAGGTTCTCCAGGAAACGGCGGATGGCCTGCGGCGCCGCGCCGCCCTCCAAGGGCAGATGTGGCGAGAGTGGGTACCGGCTTGGCAACGCCAGCCAGGCAGCGTCGTAGTCGAACTGGAAGGCATCCTGAGCCTGGTCATAGCCCAACGTGCCGACGCGCACGGCTCCCGCGTACACGCCCAGGATGTACCCGTCCATCACCGACCCTCACTCGCAGAGAGGCCAAGCACTGCTTCGAGGGCAGGAATGTCGGTCTTGGGCACGACGAGCATGCGGAGGCCCAGACTCTCCAGCACCAGCATGAGCTTGTCCGCGGTCACCGGCTTGCCGTTCTCCAAACGCGAAAGCACGTCACTGGAGACTCCGCTGAGGGAAGCAGCGTCGTCGATGCGCATGCGCGACTGGGCGCGTCGATTTCGCACGAGTTTGCCGAGTTGCTCGAGGGATGCAGCGGCTGGACTCAGGTTCTGCTGGAATTCAGGAAGTGTGCGCGCCATATTGTTTCGGGTTTTCCGAAACTATAAACCGAAAGCTGAAAATCCACTATTAGTTTCGACATTACGGAACAATGACCCCTACGCGTCGCTGAAGGCATTTGTTTCGGTATGCCGGAACAATTTACGCTCGAACGGTGGGCATCTCAGCCCACACAGTCGTGTAGTTGGGCGTTCGCCGCTCCTGCTTCATTTCCCAGTCGCGCTGGATGACCGTCGCGCCGGTGCTGGCCACGTGCAAGGTGCCGCGACCGTAGCGCGCATTGAGCCTATCGAGCGCGGTCATGAGCGCTGTCTGCGAAGGCGAACTGCCGCGCTGCGCTCCGCCGTCGTCATGAACGGGTTTTCCGCGGCACTCCGCCAGGCGACGAAGCGCAGCTCGGCGCCATCCCTTGCGGCACGCCGCAGGTTCGCAAAGGCTCTGGCAGCGTCGTCGAAGAACATGACGCCGAGGCGCGAAATGATCATGTCGAAGCTTGCAGGCTCGAACGCCTGGGTCTGCGCGTTGGCGCGGATGAAGCGGGCCGGCGTGCCTATTTCCCGTTCGGCGCGGGCCCGGGCGGCGGCGATCATCGGCTCCGAAATGTCGATGCCGATGCAGTGGCCCTYGGCGCCGAGCYGCCGCGCCRCGGCGAGCGTCGTGCTGCCSGTGCCGCAGCCGACGTCGAGCACCCGCTGCCCGGCCCCGGCGCGGACCGCTTCGRCGAGCCGGTCTTCGAAGGGCTTGAGCATCTGGTCGAACCTGCTGTGCGTCGACCCAGGCGCGKCCGGCGCGGCCGTTCCAAAGCGCGGTCTGCTCGTTGTCGGTCTGGTGGTGCGTGAGATCCATGGTCGTYTTCCTTTTTTYGCTTGCCCTCRAGAGGCGGAAGCTAGACTGTGCAACTTCAAGTCGACTTGAGGTCAAGAGGGTGAGCAGACATCTGGACATCGCCGAGGTGGCGCAGCAATCCGGCGTTCCGGCATCGACGCTGCGSTTCTATGACGAAAAGGGGCTGATCGCCTCCACCGGCAGGCGCGGGCTGCGCCGCCTGTTCGATCCCGGTGTGCTGGAGCGGCTGGCGCTGATCGCGCTGGGGCGCGCCGCCGGCTTCTCGCTCGACGAGATCGCGCGCATGTTCGCGCCCGAGGGGCAGCCGCGCATCGACCGCCAGATGCTCGCGGCCAAGGCGGACGAGCTCGACCGGACGATCCGCAAGCTGAGCGCCATGCGCGACGGCCTGCGGCACGCCGCGGCCTGCCCGGCGCCTAGCCATATGGAATGCCCTAGCTTTCGGCGCATCGTGCGGGCTGCGGGGGCTTCGAAGCCGCCGTCTCGCGCCGCGGCGGCGCCGTGCAAAACTCCGATTTCCATCCGCTCCGCGGCGCGCGACACTCGCGCAATGACCAGGAGCCCGTCATGCACGACCGCGATTCGCACGGCAAGCCGATCGATCAGCTCGTCGCCGACTTCGAGACCCATCTCGAGCAGGGCCTGACCGCTCGCGAGGCAGCGGAGCGACTCGGGCGGTTGGGCGCCAACGAACTATCGGAACGCCCGCGCCCGGGTTTCTGGTCCCTGCTGTGGGACCAGTTCAACAACTACCTGGTGATCATCCTCGTGATCGCGGCCGTGGTGTCGCTGCTACTCGGCGAATGGGTCGACTCGATCGCCATCATGGTCATCGTCGTGCTCAACGCCGTGGTCGGCGTGATCCAGGAGTCCAAGGCCGAGCAGGCCCTGGCGGCGCTGAAGAAGATGGCCGCGCCCAATGCGCAGGTGATCCGAGACGGCCACCGTCTGTCGATCCCGAGCCGCGAGATCGTGGTCGGCGACGTGGTGTTGATCGAAGCCGGCAACTTCGTGCCGGCCGACCTGCGCCTGTTCGAATGCTTCAATCTCAAGGTGGAGGAGGCCTCGCTGACCGGCGAATCCGTGCCAGTCGAGAAGGACCATGCTGTGGTGCTGGACAAGGACATCCCGCTCGGCGACCGCAAGAACACGGCCTTCATGAGCACGCTGGTCACCTACGGTCGCGGCAAGGGCCTGGTCACCGGCACCGGGATGGACACGCAGATCGGCCTGATCGCGCAGATGATCCAGTCCTTCGAGGACGAGAGCACGCCGCTACAGGCCAAGCTCGAGCACCTGGGCAGGGTGCTGGGCACCGCTTGCCTGACGATCTGCGCGATCGTCTTCGTGTACGGCCTGTTCCGCGATACGCACATCGCCGACGTTGCGAGGATCGGCCTGATGAACTACCTGGAGGCCGAGCGCAAGGACATCATCAGCCTGTTCATGACCGCGGTCAGCCTGGCGATCGCAGCGGTGCCCGAAGGGCTGCCGGCCATCGTGACCATCTGCCTGGCGGTCGGGATGCAGCGCATGCTCAAGCACCATGCACTGATCCGCAAGCTGCCGGCTGTGGAGACGCTGGGCTGCGCCACCGTGATCTGCTCGGACAAGACCGGCACGTTGACGCAGAACCAGATGACGGTCGTCCAGGCCTGGACCGGTGGCCGGCGGCTGCGCATCACGGGCGAGGGCTACGCGCCCAAGGGTGCGTTCTTCCATGGCGAGGAGGCCTTCGACCCGCGCACGAGCCCCGACGCTTCGGCGCTGGTGCAGGGCGCGATCGCCTGCAACGACGCCCAGCTGGAGGAGCGCCCCGACGAGTCGGGCTCACGGTCGTGGACCATCATCGGTGATCCGACCGAGGGCGCGATGATCGTCGCAGCGGCCAAGGCTGACTACCTGCAGGACGCGTTCGCGAAGACGATGCCGCGGGTGCAGGAGATTCCGTTCGACTCCGAGCGCAAGCGGATGACGACGATCCATCGCAATGCGGGCGATGGTGCCGCAACCGGGTTCGTCTACCCGCCGCTGACGGCGGTTGTCAAGGGCGCGCCCGACGTGGTGCTCGAGCATTGCACGGGCATGCTCGACGGCGGCCATGTCGTGCCGCTCGCGGCGGCGATGCGCAACACCATCCTCGAGCAGCACCGCGACATGGCGGGCCAGGCGCTGCGCGTGCTGGCCGTGGCGTTCCGGGCGCTGGAGGCGATGCCCGAGACGCTCAGCCCCGAGACGGTGGAACACGACCTCGTCTTCGTCGGGCTGCTGGGCATGATCGACCCGCCGCGGCCCGAAGTGATCGAAGCGCTGAAGGTTGCCAAGGGTGCCGGGCTGAAGACCGTCATGGTGACCGGCGACTATCGCGACACCGCCGAGGCCGTCGCGCGCCACATCGGCCTGAGCACGCCCGGCGGACTGGTGCTCACGGGCGCCGAGATCGACAGGCTCTCCGACGCCGAACTCGCGGCGCGGGCCGAGCGGCTGGACGTCTGCTGCCGCGTGTCGCCGCAGCACAAGACGCGCATCGTCGACGCCTTCAAGGCGAGCGGCCACGTGGTGGCGATGACCGGCGACGGCGTGAACGACGCGCCGGCGCTCAAGCGCGCCAACATCGGCGTCGCCATGGGCATCACGGGCACCGACGTGGCCAAGCAGACGGCCGACATGGTCCTCACCGACGACAACTTCGCGAGCATCGTCGCCGCCATCGAGCAGGGGCGGATCATCTACTCGAACATCCGAAAGTTCGTCTACTTCCTGCTCGCCTGCAACGTGGGCGAGATCCTGATCGTGTTCGGCGCGATGCTCGTCGGCATGCCGATGCCCCTGCGGCCGGTGCAACTGCTCTGGCTGAACCTGGTCAGCGACGGCGCTCCTGCGCTCGCGCTGGGCATGGAAAAAGGCGAGGACGACATCATGAAGCAGCCCGCACGCTCGCCGAAGGAACCGGTCATCAACCGCGACATGGCGTTCAGCATCGGGGTCGTGGGCGCGGTGGACGTGCTGGCGATCCTGGGGGTGTTCCATCTCGCGCTGCAGCGCTATCCGGACCACCTGGAAGCCGCGCAGACCATGGCCTTCGTGACGCTGTGCACCTCGGAGCTGTTCCGTGCCTTTGCCGCGCGGTCCGAGCGCTACAGCGTGATCGCGATCGGCCTGTTCTCGAACCGCTGGATGGTGGCCGCGGTCGCGGCGTCCTTCGTGCTGGTGCTGGGCGTGGTGTACGTACCCTTCCTGGCACCCTTCTTCGACACCGTGCCGCTGTCGCCGAGCGACTGGATGCTGATGCTGCCGTTTTTCTTCGCCTCTCCGGTGGCGATGGAACTGCTCAAGCTGTACCTGCGCCGGCGCAAGGTGGCGACGCCCGCCGCGCGGGCCGCGGCGCGCGACGATTGACCGTTGGTGCGCTCGCGCACCGCCGCGCATAATCGTGGCGAGTTCGCCCGACCGGTGCCGGGCCTCCCAGCGATGTCGCACCGGAAAGGGGGTGACATCATGAAGAAGGTTCTGCTGCCCATCGATGGCTCGGAATGCTCCCGGCACGCCGTCCAGCATGTCCTCGCCCGACGCGCCAATTACCGCAATCCGGACGATCTCGAGATCCACCTGGTGAACGTGCAGGTGCCGCTGACCCGCGCGATCATCCAGTTCGCCAGCCACGACCAGATCGCCACGTTTCACGCCGAAGAGAGCGAGAAGGCCTTGCGCGAAGCCCGTTCGCTGCTCGATGCGGCCGGTGTGAAGTACAGCGCCCACGCCGAAGTCGGCCATGTCGGGGAGGTCGTCACCCGGCTGGCCGATGCGCTGCATTGCGACGAGATCGTGATGGGCACGCATGGGCGCGATGCGCTGCGCGAGCTGCTGGTCGGCTCGATCACGCTGAAGGTCGTGCACCTGTCGAAGGTGCCCGTCCTGCTGGTGAAGTAAGCGACCGGGTGCCTTCGCGAATCAGCGGACCGGGCTGGTCAGTGGGTTGGGGCTGCCTCTATGGGCTGCCCCGCACCGAGCCACCTGGAGTGCCCCACCTTCCGTCGCGTTTTAGGCACGCCGTGTCGGCGCCGCACTGCCCAGCCATCAGGCGTCAAGGCGCCAGGCCGGCCTTGCTCAGACCCTCGTAAAAGCGCTCGCGCTCAGCCCAGAACGCAGGGCTCCTGGAGCTTTCGGTCGCCCTCAGGCCACTCACGGTCTGATTCGGAATGAGCTTCTGGAACGAGGCCAGGTTGGACCGCGCCGGTTCGTCGCGGCCATGCAAGGCGTCGATGACCGCCATCCACTGCCAGGGAAAGCCGTTGCTTGGATTGGCCGCCGCGGCTTTGCGCATCTCCGCGTAGGCGTCTTCGTCGCGTCGCAGATGAAACTGCGCCATTCCGAGAAAGAAGTGCCCTTGCGAAGCCCACTGGCTGTCAAGCGGATTCAAGCGCAAGGCAAGCTGGACCGGCTCGAACAGTTCCGCCGGTCGACCTTGCTGCAGGCGGTAGAAGCCCAATCGCTGCAGCGCGTAGATGTGGTTCGGCCACAGCGCGAGGGCCTGCTCGCAGGCCTGAGCGGCCTCGTCGATGCGACCCCGCACGTACAGGATCTGGCTGCGGCCGTAGTGCGTCATCGCGTAGTTGGGCGCGAGTACCAGCGAGCGGTCAAGCAGCTTCGAGGCCGCCTCGATTTGCGCTTCGCGCTCCGTGCTCCAGCGGTGCGACACCTCGGCGATGTGCGTAAAGGCCAACCCGTCGAGCGCGACGACCGAGTCCGGATCGGTCGCCAGCGCCGTCTCGAACAAGCGCCTCGCGCGGTGCAGATCCTCACGCACCTTGGCGTGCCGAAGCAGATAGTCGCCCTTCTGCGTTGCCTCGATCGCGCCCGTGGCATAGCCGGCATGCGCTGCGTGCGGAACGTGTGCGTCCCGAAGCCGGGTGTCCAACGCGTTGGCCACACGCTGCGTGATGTCGCGTTGCCAGTCCCAGTGCGCCGCACCGGTGTATTCGAAGCGTTCGCTCCACAGGACCGTGGACTCCGTGGCGTTGCGCAACTGGGCGCGGATCAGCACCGACTCTCCGTCCCGCTGTACGCTGCCGGTCAGAACGTGCGTGGCACCCAAGGCCTTCGCCGCCCCTGACGCCTCGACCTTGGCATCGCCGAATCCGGCTGTCGAGCCGGTGGAAATGACGAGCGTTTCCGAAAGCTGCGCGACTGCGACCGTCAGGTCTTCGACGACCGCCTCGGTGAACGCCGGTGACACCGGCTCGCTCAGATCGCTGAAGGGCAGGATGGCGATGACACGGGTGGCCGCGATGGCTTTGTCAATGTTCGGGCGGCCCTGTTGCAGCCACCACGCAACTCCCCCTCCAACCAGAGAGAGCGCGATCAGCAAGGCGAGCACCAGCCGCTGTTGCATCCGGCCTCCTGCCGAGCGGGTATTTGCGACGCTTGCCGCGGCCGCATCGCTCGAATCCGGCTTGGACGCCAGCGCACTCGACGAAACCACCACGTCGAGCAGGTAGCCGCGCCGCGGTATGGTCTTGACCAGCACCGGCCCGCGCGCGCCGAGCGCCGTTCGCAATTCGCCTACGCACTGGACCACCGAGTCTTCGGTGACCACCGTGCCCGCCCATACCTGTTCCAGCAGTTCGTCTTTCGAAACAAGCCGACCGGCATGTGCCAGCAAGTAGCACAGCAACGCGTAGGTCTTCGGCCGCAGTGCAATCTCGCCTTCGGCCGAGCGAAGCGTTCCGCGACGCAAGTCGAGTTGAAAACGATCGAAGGCGTTGATCTCGCAACGGTCGCCGCTCGCCATCGTGCCAGGCGGGGATCCGACTTTCGGCGAGATTTCGGCGTCCATTCGGCGTTCCTTCGGGACCGAACCGCGGCCCGGCGCCCATCCTAACCCTCGTTCACGGGCCAGCGCGCCAAGGCGCTGCCGCTGCGCCAAATCCCACAATGTTCACCACCAAGGAAGACCGATGAGACCACTTGCAGCGTTCCAGAATGTCGTCGCCGCGCTCGCCCTCGGCGCAATGGGTGCCACCGCCACGGCGCAGACCGCCATCAGCTACCGGGCACTGTGCCAGAACGTCGGCGCGAACCCGTTCGAGCCCATCGGTGACCGGGAGGGCCATTCGCTCGCAGTACTTCTGCAGAACTGCCGCATCGAAGGAGCCCCATTGGATGGGGGCATCTTGACGGGAAACATCATTTATGAATGGGACAAGATCGCCGGCACGGGACTCTCCGGCCAAGCCGTCGTGCGCAAACCGGGAGCTTTGGTGGTCATCGTGCTCGGCGAGTTCAAGAACGCCCTGACCATGACCGACGGAAAGGTCTCGGGCTTCGTCGGCACGGGCCAAGGCATTTACAAGCTCGCGACCGGCGCGGCAGCCTCGCTGGCAGGAAAGTCATTCACCTATACCGCGGGGCCGAGCGGTCCGGGCCAGTACGTCATCGAATTCAAGGTCGAGTGAACCGGGCGATCGTCGTCACGATGCGCTTGCCGACAGGTCGACATTGCCCGCAACCTGGTTGCCGCGGGCAACGCGCGCGCGCCGCGGGCCTCACGAACTGCAGGTTCCGGCACGGCGACGCATCGAACCTCGAAGGCATCGCCGATCGCTCCGTCGACCTTGTCGTGAGCATCTTCGGCGCGATGTTCGCGCCGAAGCCGTTCGACGTGGCCAGGCGTTCGTGCGTGTCGCCAGGCGCGGCGGCCGGATCGTGATTGGCAACTGGACTCCGAAAGATCCGACCTTCGTCGCGCAGGTATCGCGCTGGCAACCCAGCAGAACAAGAGCCCGAGCGCTGGCTCCACGGTCATCGCCGCCACCTTTCTCAAGGTGACCGTGAAGGTCTGATTTCGGGGCCCTGCGCTAGGTTTCTGCGCGGCCTCAGCGGATGCGCTCGCCTCATGTAGCAAGCCTTGAGCGGTAATGGGCGCCAGCACGTCGTGGAAGCGAATCAGGTGCGGGTGGCGAGCCGGGCCACAAACAGTCCAGTGGACTGTCGGTGCCTGGAGAGGGGTCGGCGACTGGCCCGCTATGACGAAAAGGGGCTGATTGCCTCCACCGGCAGGCGCGGGCTGCGCCGCCTGTTCGATCCCGGCGTGCTGGAACGGCTGGCGCTGATCGCGCTGGGGCGCGCCGCCGGCTTTTCGCTCGACGAGATCGCGCGCATGTTCGCGCCCGAGGGGCAGCCGCGCATCGACCGCCAGATGCTCGCGGCCAAGGCGGAGGAACTCGACAGGACGATCCGCAAACTGAGCGCCATGCGCGACGGCCTGCGGCACGCCGCCGCCTGCCCCGCGCCTAGCCATCTGGAATGCCCCACCTTTCGGCGGATCGTGCGGGCTGCGGGGGCTGGGGGTGTGGGAGCTGGGAGGAAGAAGGTTGCGAAGGCGCTGGGAGATTAGTTCGCGTTCGCGTGGCGCCAATGTTGCAGGCTGCCATGCCATGACCGAGCGCCCTGAAGCCAAAGTGCCAGAAAGCCGATCTTGAGCTGCGCCCGGCTCAAGCGAGCCGCCGCCGCTATTTCCTATCGCGGACCAGGGGAAGATTGCAGCTCTGGGACGGCATCGGGCCCAATGGACAGTAGTCGGAAGAGCCCGGATCGTCATGACGCTGGTCGTAGTCTTCGACGGAGCGATAGCCGATCGCAGCCCAATGGTCTCCGCCTTGCTTTGCGATCTCCATGACCCCGTACAGGCAGGCCTTGCTGCGCTTCTTGAACCTGTAGACGACGAAGGGCTTCTCACCCCCAAGGTCGCTTGCGATGACTTCATATGGGCTGGCCTCGCAATTGCTGAACTGCGCTTGCCATGCGATCGACTTGGCAGTGATCTTGACACTGCCGTAACACGCGCGCCCCCAACTCGGATAGCTACCCGCGCAAGGCGGACCGGCGAGCGAAGCTGAAGCGAAGCTCAACGCGAGCGTGGCGACGCATCCCGAGAAAATGGTCTTCATCGTGGACCTCTCCGCTTGACGAATCGTAGTAGTCCCAATCGCTGCCTGCTCGGTCAATGCCTTCTTTCCACCTCTGAAATCCATCGTAGCTGCCGCCGATCGCCGTCACCGCCATGTACGCCTCCATGTTTGACTGAATCGGCTCGGAGGCTACAGCGGGCAAGGCGGGAAACGAGCAGCTTCTGGCCTTGCATCCGAACTCTCGGAAGATTCCATTCGCCTTTCAGCTCAGCACGCATGACGACCGGTCACGATGGCGCGGAATCGTTGGTCACGTTCGCCGGAATACGCACTGGTCGAGCACCTGCTGTGCGTCGACCCAGGCGCGTCCGACGCGGCCGTTCCAAAGCGCGGTCTTCTCGTTGTCGGTCTATGGCGTGGCATCCATGGTCGTCTTCCTTTGCTTGCCCTCGAGGGAGGCGGAGGCTAAGTCGACTTGAGGTCAAGAGGGTGAGACATCTGGACATCGCCGAGGTGGCGCAGCAATCCGGCGTTCCGGCATCGACGCTGCGCTTCTATGACGAAAAGGGGCTGATCGCCTCCACCGGCAGGCGCGGGCTGCGCCGCCTGT
Source organism: Variovorax sp. P1_H2 (assembly GCF_056405295.1). NCBI lineage: Bacteria > Pseudomonadati > Pseudomonadota > Betaproteobacteria > Burkholderiales > Comamonadaceae > Variovorax > Variovorax sp. P1_H2. The sequence continues at coordinate 18,961 of NZ_JBFUCJ010000031.1, forward strand.
TCGATCCCGGCGTGCTGGAACGGCTGGCGCTGATCGCGCTGGGGCGCGCCGCCGGCTTTTCGCTCGACGAGATCGCGCGCATGTTCGCGCCCGAGGGGCAGCCGCGCATCGACCGCCAGATGCTCGCGGCCAAGGCGGACGAGCTCGACCGGACGATCCGCAAGCTGAGCGCCATGCGCGACGGCCTGCGGCACGCCGCCGCCTGCCCCGCGCCTAGCCACATGGAATGCCCTACCTTTCGGCGCATCGTGCGGGCTGCGGGGGCTGGGGGGTGTGGGGGTGGGGAGGAAGAGGGTTCCRCGGGCGCCTGGGGAATAGTTCCAGGCGTGTTGTCCAGTGAAGCCGCTCGTCCGTCAAGTTCGAGCAGGCCAGGCAGGTGCGCGCCGAGTACGGCAAGGCGCTGATTGACACCCTGGCCGCCGACCTCGGCCTGCGCCACGGCAAGGGCTTCAGCCGCAGCAACCTGATCCGCTTCCGCCAGTTCTACCTGGCCTATCCCGACCTGGCGCCAGGAAGAGGGCGCGGATCAAGGTATGAGGACTACTTGCGGGTGTAGAACCGGCTGTCGAATACGGCACCCGCGATCAGCATGCCAATCACGCCGCAGGCGATCATGCCGAGGATCCAGATCAGCCCGTTGCCATAGAAGCCGGCGCCCGCGAATGTCGCGAGCAGAACGAACACCAGAGCCCCCGCGGCCGAGCCAGCGATCAGGTAGCTCATCTGCAGCTCGGCATACTTCTTCCGGCTCAAGCGCTCGCGCTCGCGAATCATCGGACCCTCCAATTCATCGATCTCGCGTCCGTGTAGGTCGCTCGAGCGGATTCTGCGCCGCCGCGCACCCGCGGTCGACACATTGCTGGAGGGGGCCGGCGGCGCCGACCCGCGCAGCGTCAAGGATTGGTATCAAGGGCTGACGACGAGGTCGGCGAACGGTTGACGACGGCGCGGCGCGCGTCAACGATCCGGAGCAGATGCGATGCGAGCAAGACCATTTCTTGGGCCTCGGCGGGATCCGCAATCGTCACGGTTCGATGGGAGTGGAGCTTCTTGTAGGAGCCGATTGCGCCCGCGAAAAGCTGCATCAGGGCGTCGCGCTTCCTCCGGATCGGAGGGAATGCGGAGCGGGCCGCTGGTTGGATGAAAGGCCTTGCAACGGCGGCCGCTCATTTTCAGGCGCTTCAGCGTAGCTTTTCGTTGGCCCTGATGTCGGCACTCAGCTTGCTGGCGAGGTCCGTGCCCGCACGGCTCGCCGCGAGGCTTAAGTTACTCTTGAATTCGCTGAACTCCGCGTCGCCCGATCCAGCAACGAGCACACGAGTGACTTCCTGGCCAGTGGCGTCGTTGGCATCGGCTGCCGAACGGATCACAACCACGTCCGCGTACACCGATCGCAACGATTCGCGGATCGCCTTTTCCAGATCACGATACGGGTAGTAGCTGACACGGTCACCGCCGCCGCCTTCGGTGATCACCTGCTTGGCGCGGTCCGCATCGGTCATTGCATAGGCGACCTTCTTCTGGATCAGCTGGGACTCGACGCGTTCCGGCGTTTTCTCGGCACTGACCACGATGGGGTGGGCGCAGCCGGCGAGAACGGCGCCAGCAGTCGTCAGTGCTGTGGCGCTCCTGGTGGGGCCGCTGGCACCAGCCCGAAGCTCTGCATACCGGACTCATTGCGCCAGCCCGGCCTTGCGCAGACCCTGCACGAACTGTTCGAGCGGCGCGGGGTTCCTGTACGGCAGGACTCGCATCGTGTGTTCGATCGTGTATTGGGGGTTTATGGCCATCAGTTCTCGCCAGACTCGACGGGCCTCGTCTGGACGATCGGTATGACCGTAAAGCGAGGCAAGGTAGGCGCGCGTGACGTCCGATGCAGGCATATGGATCAGGCGCCGCTTGAACGTCGCTTCGGCCTCGTTGTAGCGCCCGAGGGCGAACAGGGCCCGCCCCAGAGCATGCATCCACAGGTTGAATTCCGGGTCGAGCCGAAGCGCCCGTTCCAACGATTCGAGCGCTTGCTCGTGCCGTCCAGTGAAATGCAGCACGTTGCCCAGGGCCCCATGGGATTGGGAAGAGTTCGGGTCGAGCTCGATCGCCCGCCGCGCCTCGCTCTCGGCTTCGTCCAGCCTTCGCAGCCACATCAAGGTGACGGCCAGCGCGTGATGCGAAACCGCTTCGAACGCGTCGACCTCGCACGCCTTGCGTGCCAGCGCCAGGGCCTGTTCCAGATCGCTCGCCGTGCGACCATTCCATGCGTTGACATACTCGACGCCGCAGCATAGCGCCAAGCCCGCATAGGCCTGCGCCAGCCCCGGGTCGATCGCCAGCGCGCGCTCCAGCATGGCACGGGCCTCGACGAGCGCCGCGGCATTGAAATCCCGGATGCAGCTTTTCGCGCGAATCAAGCAGTCGTAGGCCTCGACATTGACCTTGCCGCGATCCTGCCGGCGCGCCCTTTCGCTGCCGGTGAGGGTCACTTCGAGCGTATGGACGATCTTTCGCGTCACTTCGTCCTGGACCGAGAAGATGTCCTCGAGGTCCCGGTCATAGCGCTCGGCCCAGACGTGGCCGCCGGATTCGGCATCGATGAGTTGCACATTGATGCGCACTCTCATGCCAACCTTTCGCACGCTGCCTTCGAGCACATGTCGAACGCCCAGCTTCCTTCCGACGTCCTTGATGTCGACGTTTTGCTTCTTGAAGGTGAAGGACGAGTTGCGGGCGATCACGAACAGGCCGGATATCTGGGAGACGTCGGTGATGATGTCTTCCGTGATGCCATCGGCGAAGTACTCTTGCTCGGGGTCTCCGCTCATGTTGGTGAACGGCAGCACCGCGAGCGAGGGCTTGTCAGGCAGACGCAGCACCGGCGCGGACGATGGCGATGCCGCCGCGGCGACATTCACCGATGGCCTCGCGGGCGCCACCTTGAAGGCCCGCACTGGATGGTCGATGTTCTTCACCTGCTGTTCGCCCTGATCGACAAACTCCGCGCTGACCTTGCTCCTCACGGCCCCGTGCACTGCGTCCGATACGGTGATGCCGCCCGGTTCGGCCAGCGCCTGCAGCCGCGCGGCAATGTTGACCCCGTCGCCGTACACCGTGCCGTCCGCCTTCTCGATCACGTCGCCCATGTGAACGCCGATCCGAAAGCGCATTTGCCGATCCTGCGGAGCGGCGTCGCAGGACATGTCTAACTCATGCTGAACAGCAACGGCGGCGGTCACCGCTCCGGCCGCGGTCTCGAACACGGCGAGCACCGAGTCGCCAGCCATGTCGATCACACGGCCCTGGTTCGACTCGATCTGCGCACGAAATACCGCGCGCGCCGCATCGAGCGCGGCCACGGTCGCGCGGTCGTCGATCGCCATCAGGCGCGAATAGCCCGCCGCATCCGCGGCGAGGATCGCTGCCAGGCGCTGCCTGAGATCAGACCCGTTCACACCCGTCGACCCCTTCGCTAGTTGCCGATGAATGTTACGCTCCGCGTGGCCAATCGCTGTACTGGCAGATCGGCCGCGACATCCTGGAGCTTGTTGGACATCTGCCCTTGGGTCACAACCTGGTGCTGCATCAAGGAGTACATTGGTCGCGCGTTGGCCCGATGCTTGTGCTGGCCGGCCACGCGTGAAGGAGGTCCATATGACGCTGTGCCCGATTGCCATAGCCGTCGGCTGCAAGAAATGTCCGGCATTCTCGATCTGCCCCTTGAAAGGCGTGATCGGCGACTACAAGAAGCCGGAAGACGTTGCGCCGAAACCGCCGGACACGTCTGCCAGCGCTCGTCGAGACAAGTAGTTGCGCGCGATCAGGATGGCGGCGCGGCGCAGGCGTACAGTCCCGCATCGGCATGTCGTTTCTATGCCTGTCTCGGCTGCTGATGGCGACCTTGCCCCGCCCATCGGGCATGTCACCAACCCTTTCACCGGAGGGTGTCCGTGAGCGAAAAAACCAAAATCGACGACGCACGCTTTGCGCAAGCCGTGCAGCTGGTTGCCGCAGCCGTATCCGCCAATTCGCTGAGCAGCGATCGGAGCTTTGACGCGCCCACTCACCAGGACGTCATTCGAGTGGCGCTGATCCGCGCGTATCAGACGCTTGGGGACGCGCGCGACGAGATCGAGGGTCATGTGCGCAGTCCGGATTGACCTGGTCGGTTAACTCGCCTCGCGGTCGATATCGCTACACAGCGCCTTGTCAAGGATGGGCAGCTTCCCATCGATCAGCCGCGTTCGAACCGCTTGCACTACTGCTTTGTGCACCACCTCCGGCAGGGTGCGTCCGTGCAGATAGTCGGTGACCAAGGCTTCGGCGGCTTCAAGAAAAAGGGCCATGGCGTGTCTCCCCAGCCCCCCGGGGGGGCATATAGACCTCAGCGGAGAGCGCCTGGCTGGTCAGGCCTGCCAGGTCCCCCGACGGGGCCGGCATCCGTGATCAATCGGCGTCTTCCGGTGCAAACGCCAGTTCAAGCTCGTCGAGGGCCTTGCGGGCGAGGCGCAACGCTTCCACGACCTGTTCGGGCGTCGCTGGCGGCATATGCGCGGCCGCGTGCAGTGCGTTCTTGAGTCGCTCGCAAGCAGCCTCCCACACCAGGATCCCGCGCTGCCGCGCCATGTTCAGTTCCGTCATCCGACGTTCCAATCCCGGCAAGGCCGAGAGCGAACAGTGTGCGCGTTCCAGGGGCGTTCGTCGCTCGGCGCGCGATGCGGCCCCACTTGCAGGTCAGGCACGGGCGGCGAGGCGCGCAAGGGCCTTTGCATCTCGCAGGATGCCTCTCAGTCGTCAACGCTTTCCCAGAAGTGGCGAGCGGCCGATCTTCTCCCGCGGTGTCGGCACCGCAGGCCTCACATCCGAAAAACGCGCCTTCTCGATGGCGCCGTCAAGCGATGGCAGACTCCACGTCTTCTGCAGGCGCAGGCTGTTCATCCCGGCATTCCAAAGACCCACGGCCGGTAGCGGTGGCCTCGCTCGCGAAGGCGGTTCTCCGGCTCCCCTCGGAACAGGACGGGCGTGAGAACGCGCCAGTAGCGAGCGAGGCTCATATCACCCGACAGGCGGCCTGGTGGCGGGCTCATCCGGACCGTCGATGGCTCCCTCGGCGCGTGCGTACTGCGGCATGTGTGAATGAACGAGCGCCTCGACCAGGTCCGCTTGCAGCAAATCCTTCGTGCGTCTGAGCGGGTCTCGCGTCGGGTACGTGCCCAGCACGCGCTTGATCTTCACAAAGTCCATCGGGTGCATGGTGTTCATGACCGCCATCTCGCCATTGGTCGCGACGACCATCTGGCTGAATCTCGGCGAGCCAAGGATCCGATCTCCAGTGGACGCCTGGACCGCCCGGACATCGTCCTCATCGTCACTTAACGGGTGCGGGTCGCCATTCTTGGCCATGCGCCGAATCACGTCGACCTCGAAGCCGGCAGCATTGCGCGCCGTCTCCTTCTTGTGCTCGAGCCGCACGAAGGTCTTGTCGGCCTTCTTGAGCAGTCCCAGGAAGGAAGCGTCGGCCTCCTTCATGCGTGAAAAGAAGGCCAGGTGCTTGCGCGTGTCGAGGAGCAGATCGATGTCCCTCGTGGCCATCGCAGCCGGGACGAAGCGCACGCCACAGGCGCTCTCGTAGGCGTACAGGGAATGGGTGCCAACAACGGAGAAATGTTCGGACAGCCCCGCGCTATCGAGCGCGTTCAGGATGTCAACGACGACCGGGGGAACACGGCCGACGCGAAGCGCGCGGTTCAGCCGGCGCTGTTCCTCCGCGGCGTTCTCGATCGAGGCGAGCCGCTCCTTGATCTGCGCCTTCCGATCGGTGAAGCTCTTGTAGATCTTCAGGGTCTCGGGGCTCTCGGCGCCAAGGGACTTATGAGCGCCCTTCGGGCTCGTCCGGATCAGGTACTTCCCGCCGGAGATCTCCCGCCAGATCATTCCGCCGCGCGTCTGGGCCGCCTCCTTGCGCACGCGACGCAGTTCATCGAACACGCTCTCCGCGTCGATGTACTGCCGCTTCTGGCTTTCGCTGTTCTCGATCGTACCGGCCATTTTTCACTGTGCTTTCGTATCTTTCATTTTTATAGTGAAAAACATTATTAATCAATAGGTTACGTGCTTTTCACTGTAGCGCAGAAAAGCGTCAATTTGCAGTGGCGCCGGAAATCCAGAGAGACGAACCGCGGCGAGCTTGAACGAGCGTCCGCGAACACGGCGGCATCCGCATAAACCCTGCCTTCTGGCCCGGTTCTTGCGATTCCGATCAAAAATGACAGAAAATTTCCCTAGCTGACTTATTTTTGTAAATCGATTTACATCCGACGCACCTTCCGAGGTGCACGAACCCACGCATGAGCACCAGCGTCGACACCCCGGGCACCACCGTGGCCCAGCGCATTGCGCAGGCCTTGCCGCGACTGACCCGCTCGCACCGGCAAGTGGCCGACTACGTGCTCGAACACCCGCTGCAGGTGGCGACGCTGCCCATCGACGAACTCGCCGCCGCCGTGGGCGTGTCGATCGCCACGGCCAACCGTTTTGCTCGCGCGCTGGATTTCGATGGCTACGCCACCTTTCGCGCGGAGCTCGTCCGAGGCTTCGAGCCGCTCGTGGCGCCGGTGGAGCGTTTGCGTGGCAACCTCGAGCGCCCGACCACCGTGGCCGAAGTGTTCGCCACCGCCCTCGACGAGAGCCGCCGCAACATCGAAGCCACGCGCCAGACGCTCGACTACRCCGCCTGCGACGCCGCGGTGCAGCGCATCGGCCGCGCGCGCTCGATCTACATCGCGGGCTTCGGCGCCAGCGCCTGGCTCGCGGGCCTGCTGCAGCACGGGCTCGACGGCAGCTGCAACGACGTTCGGATGCTGTCCAGCGTCAGCGGCGTCACGCACGCGGCGCGCACGTTGATGCATGCGGGGCCGCAGGACCTGTTCATCGGCCTGACCTTTCCGCGCTACCTCACCGACACCGTGGCGCTCGCACAGATCGCCAAGGGCCAGGGCTGCGCCGTGCTCGCGCTGACCGACCGCCCAAGCTCGCCGCTCGCGCCGCTGGCCGACGTGGCGCTGTATTGCCAGACCGAAACCCGCTACCGCCCGAACTGCGAAACCAGCGTGCTCGCGCTGATCGAGGCCCTGACCAGCGCCGTCGCGCTGCGTGCGCCGGACGCGGTGCAGTCCGCGGGCCGCGTCCTGCAAGCCGTGCGACCGTGGCTGCACGGTGCCAACGGCTTGCCGCGCGCCGAAACCGGTACGCACCGCGCCGGCCTGGACGCCGCGGCCGGCAAGGCCGACAAGGCCGACACCCTCAAGAAAAAGAAGAAGTCTTCCCGATGAAATTCCCCGGCATTCCCGTCATCGCCATTCACGGTGGCGCAGGCACCATCAGCGCAGCCACGACCAACGCAGCGCAGGCACAGGCGTACCACGACGCCCTGCAGAACATCACGCGCGCCGCGCAGGCGATGCTGCTCGAAGGCGCATCGGCGATGGACGCCGTGTGCCTCGCGGTCGAGATGCTCGAAGACTGCCCGCTCTTCAACGCCGGTCACGGCGCGGTGTTCACGCACGACGAAACGCATGAGCTCGATGCCGCCGTGATGGACGGCGCCACGCTCGCCGCCGGCGCGATTGCCGGCGTCTGCCACATCCGCCGCCCGGTGCGCGCCGCGCGCGCCGTGCTCGAAGACGGCGCCCATGTGCTGCTGGCCGGTGCGGGCGCCGAAGTCTTCGCACGTGAACACGGGCTGGAGATGGTCGAGCCTTCGTTCTTCTCCACCGAGGCGCGCCGCCAACAGCTCTACCGTGTACGCGACACCGGCCGCGTGGTCGTGGACCACGAAGGCGCGGCCATGACGCCACCGCTCGACGAAGACCGCAAGTTCGGCACCGTGGGCGCCGTGGCGCTCGACATGCACGGTCACCTGGCGGCAGCCACCTCGACCGGCGGCATGACCAACAAGCGCGTCGGCCGCATCGGCGACACGCCGCTGATCGGCTCCGGCACCTACGCGGACGACCGCACCGCGGCCGTCTCGTGCACCGGCAGCGGCGAGACGTTCATCCGCGTTGCGGCGGCCCACGACGTCTGCGCCCGCATGGCTTACGGCGGCGCAACGCTCGAAGCCGCCACGCACGCCGTCGTGCGGCAGTCGCTGCCCGCCATCGGCGGCAGCGGCGGGCTGATCGCCGTCGACCGTCACGGCAACCTGAGCCTCGCCTTCAACACCGAAGGCATGTACCGCGGCCACGCCCGCGGCGATGAAGCGCCGGTCACGGCCATCTTCGCCTGACGCACACGCCCTCTTCCCCTCGCACTCCCATGTCCAGCCCTGCCCTCGCCCTCCCGGACGGTCGCGTTCTCGCCGTCGACGACCTCACCGTGCGCTTCTYGACTTCCGAGCGCACCGTCGATGCCGTCAAGAATCTGTCCTTCCACGTCGACCATGGCGAAACGCTCGCGGTGGTGGGCGAATCAGGCTCGGGCAAGTCGGTCACCTCGCTCGCGCTGATGCGGCTGGTGGAACATGGCGGCGGCCGCATCCTCGGCGGGCGCATGGCGTTTCGCCGTCGCAATGGCGAGGTGCTCGACCTGGCGCAGGCGCGCGACGGCACGATGCGCGGCATTCGCGGCGCAGACATCGCGATGATCTTCCAGGAGCCGATGACCTCGCTGAACCCGGTGTTCACCGCCGGGGAACAGATTGCCGAGGCCATCCGCATCCACCAGGGCAAGAGCAATGCGGCCGCGCGTGCCGAAACGCTGCGCATGCTGGAGCTGGTGCGCATTCCCGAAGCGCGCAACGTGCTCGACCGCTTTCCGCACCAGCTCTCGGGCGGCATGCGCCAGCGCGTGATGATCGCGATGGCGCTGTCGTGCAAGCCGCAGCTGCTGATTGCCGACGAGCCCACCACCGCGCTCGACGTGACCATTCAGGCGCAGATCCTCCAGCTCGTCCGCGAGCTGCAGAAAGAGATGCGCATGGGCGTGCTCTTCATCACGCACGACATGGGCGTGGTGGCCGAGATTGCCGACCGCGTGCTCGTCATGTACCGCGGCGACAAGGTGGAAGCGGGCAGCTCGGACGCCGTGTTCGCCGCGCCGCAGCACCCCTACACGAAGGCCCTGCTGTCGGCGGTGCCGAAGCTGGGCGCGATGCAGGGCACCGACCTCCCGGCCAAGTTCGAGCTGCTGCGCACCGAGGGCAGCCCCGAGGCCGTGCCGTGCACCCACACCACGCCGCAGACCACCGTGCGCGAAGAGGCCGGCCCGATCCTTCGCGTGCGCGATCTGGTCACACGCTTCGACGTGCGCAGCGGCATTTTCGGCCGCGTGAAGCGCCGCGTGCATGCGGTGGAAAAGATCAGCTTCGATCTCTACCCCGGCGAGACGCTGGCATTGGTTGGCGAATCGGGCTGCGGCAAATCGACCACCGGTCGTTCGCTGCTGCGCCTGGTCGAGAGCCAGAGTGGCGCGATCGAGTTTGGCGGGAAGAACATCCGCGAGCTGCCCACGCGCGAACTGCAGGCCCTGCGCCGCAACATCCAGTTCATCTTCCAGGATCCGTTCGCCTCGCTCGATCCGCGCGTCACGGTCGGCTTCTCGATCATGGAGCCGCTGCTGATCCACGGCATCGCCAAAGGCGCCGAGGCCCAGCAGCGCGTCGACTGGCTGCTGCGCAAGGTCGGCCTGCCGCCCGAGGTGGCACAGCGCTATCCGCACGAGTTCTCGGGCGGCCAGCGCCAACGCATCGCGATTGCACGCGCGCTCGCGCTCAGCCCCAAGGTGGTGGTGGCGGACGAATCGGTGTCGGCGCTCGACGTGTCGATCCAGGCGCAGATCGTCAACCTCATGCTCGACCTGCAGCGCGAGCTGGGCGTGGCCTTCCTGTTCATCTCGCACGACATGGCCGTGGTCGAACGCATCAGCCACCGCGTGGCCGTGATGTACCTGGGCCAGATCGTCGAGATCGGCCCGCGCCGCGCGGTGTTCGAGGCGCCGCAGCATGCCTACACCCGCAAGCTGATGGCAGCCGTGCCGGTGGCCGATCCGTCGCGCCGCCACAAGCCACGCGCATTGCTCGAAGGCGAGATCCCGAGCCCGATCCGCGCCGTCGGCGACGAGCCCGACGTGCCGCCGCTGGTGCAGGTCGCACCCGGCCATTTCGTTGCCCGCCACGCCATCGGCGGGGCCTTTTGATTTTTGACGCCATCGGCGGGGCCTTTTGATTCTTGACGCCATCGGCGCCGCTTTCTGATTTTTCATCCCGCAGGCCCTCCTGCTTTTTTCCACGAACCGACTGGAGTTCTTCCTTGAAGCAATCCTCTTCCTCCCTGCGCTGGGCATCCGCACTGCTGGGCCTGACCGCGCTGGCCGCATCGGGCACGGCACTGGCCGCGCGCGACGTGGTGCTGTCGATCGGCTACCAGCCGGAAACGCTGGACCCGTACAACACCAACACCACCATCACCACGGCGGTGACCAAGTCCTTCTACGAAGGCCTGTTCCAGTTCGACAAGGACCTGAAGGTGCAGAACGTGCTCGCCGAGGGCTACGACGTGTCGAAGGACGGCCTGGTCTACACCATCAAGCTGCGCACCGGCGTCAAGTTCCACGACGGCACCGACTTCAACGCCGAGGCCGTGAAGGTCACGCTCGAGCGCGTGCTGAACCAGGACAACAAGCTGCTGCGCTACAACCAGTTCAACCGCGTGGGCAAGGTCGAGGCGGTGAACGCCAGCACCGTGCGCATCACGCTGAAGGAGCCTTTCGGCCCCTTCATCAACTCGCTGGCCCACGCCTCGGCTGCAATGATCTCGCCCACCGCGCTGCAGAAGTGGGGCAACAAGGACATCGCCTTCCACCCCGTGGGCACCGGCCCCTTCGAATTCGTCGAGTGGAAGCAGACCGATGCGGTCAAGGCCAGGAAGTTCGACGGCTACTGGAAGAAGGGCTACCCGAAGATCGACAACCTCTCGTGGAAGCCGGTGCTCGAGAACAACACGCGCGCCGCGATGCTGCAGACCGGCGAGGCCGACTTCGCCTTCCCCATTCCCTACGAGCAGGCCGAGCTGCTGAAGAAGAGCGACAAGCTCGAAGTGGTGGCGTCGCCCTCGATCATCACGCGCTTCCTGGCTTTCAACATGCTGCAGAAGCCCTATGACAACCCGAAGGTGCGCGAAGCGATCGGCTACGCCATCAACAAGGAAGCGCTCGCCAAGGTCGCCTTCGGCGGCTATGCCTTCCCCGCGCAGGGCGTGATGCCGCAGGGCGTGAAGTTCGCCGAGAAGATGGCCCCGATTCCGTACGACGTGAAGAAGGCCAAGGAGCTGCTGAAGGAAGCCGGCTACCCGGACGGCTTCGAGTCGGTGCTGTGGAGCGCCTACAACAACACGACCAGCCAGAAGACCATCCAGTTCGTGCAGCAGCAGCTCGCACAGGTGGGCATCAAGCTGCAGGTGCTGGCGCTCGAGGTGGGCCAGCGCACGGAGCAGGTCGATGCCTGGCCCGACCCCAAGACGGCCAAGGTCCGCATGTACTACACGGGCTGGTCTTCGTCCACGGGTGAAGCCGATTGGGGCCTGCGCCCGCTGTTCGCCTCCGAGTCGTGGGCGCCGAAGCTCAACAACATGTCGTTCTACAAGAGCGACGTGGTGGACGCCGCGCTCGCCAAGGCGCTGATCACCGTGGACGACAAGGAAAAGGCCGCGCTCTACAAGACCGCGCAGGACGAAATCCGCAAGGACCTGCCGCGCGTGCCGCTGGTCACGGAGCAGAACCTGTCGGCGCACTCGAAGCGTCTGTCGGGCGTGTTCGTGATGCCTGACGCCAACATCAACATCGACGCCATTTCCGTGTCGAACTGATCGCCGGTCCTTCGTTCCCTGACTGACTGTCCGGCGGGCGGCAACGCTTGCTGCCGCCCGTTCGCGACACCCGCACCCCATGCTGAATTACTTTCTCAAACGACTGTTGGGCCTGATCCCCACGCTGCTCATCGTGGCGGTGCTGGTGTTCCTGTTCGTCCACATGCTGCCAGGCGACCCGGCGCGCCTTGCCGCCGGCCAGGACGCCGACGAGCAGACCGTGGCCGTGGTGCGCCAGGAGCTGGGCCTCGACAAGCCGCTGCCTCAGCAGTTCGCGAGCTTCTTCACCCGCATGCTGCAAGGCGACTTCGGCACCTCGATCCGCACGCGGCGGCCGGTGTCGACGGAGATCGCCGAGCGCTTCTTCCCGACGGTGATGCTGACCATCACCAGCATGGTGTGGGCGGTGATTTTCGGCATGGGCATCGGCATCGTCTCTGCCGTGTTCCGCAACCAATGGCCCGACCGGCTGGGCATGACGCTGGCCGTGTCGGGCATCTCCTTTCCTGCATTTGCACTCGGCATGCTGCTGATGCAGATCTTCTCGGTTCAGCTCGGCTGGCTGCCCACGGTGGGCGCCGCCACCTGGAAGCACTACATCCTGCCCTCGATCACGCTGGGTGCGGCGGTGGCCGCCGTGATGGCGCGCTTCACGCGCGCGTCTTTTGTCGAGGTGATCCAGGAAGACTTCGTGCGCACCGCGCGCGCCAAGGGCGTGCGCGAGCGCACCGTCATCATCAAGCACTGCCTGCGCAACGCGCTGATTCCGGTCGTCACGATGATGGGCCTGCAGTTCGGCTTTCTTCTGGGCGGCTCGATCCTTGTCGAGGCGGTCTTCAACTGGCCCGGCCTCGGCCGCCTGCTGGTCGATGCCGTGCAGATGCGCGACTACCCGGTCATCCAGACGCTGGTACTGCTGTTCTCGCTCGAGTTCATCCTGATCAACCTGGTGGTCGATGTGCTCTATGGCTTCATCAACCCCACCATCCGCTACAAGTGAGCAAGCAGCCATGACGCAAGCTTCCGGCGTGCCTGCCGAATTCATCGTTCCACTCGCCCCTGTCGCCGTGGTGCAAACCGCGGGCAAGGTCCGCACGCCCTGGGGCGAATGCTGGCGCCGCTTCAAGAAGCAGCCCGTGGGCATCGTCGCGGCGATCTTCGTCCTGCTGCTGGTGTCCGTGGCGGTGTTCGCACCGTGGGTCGTGCCCTTCGACGCGGAGAACTTCTTCGACTACGACATGCTCAACAGCGGGCCTTCGGCCACGCACTGGTTCGGCGTCGACCCGCTGGGGCGCGACATCTTCAGCCGCATCCTGATGGGCACGCGCATCTCGCTGGCCGCCGGCTTCCTGTCGGTGCTGGTGGGCGGCTTCATCGGCACGGCCTTCGGCCTGCTCGCGGGCTACTACGAAGGCTGGTGGGACCGCATCGTGATGCGCATCTCGGACGTGCTGTTCGCCTTCCCCGGCATCCTGCTGGCGCTGGGCGTTGTCGCCATCCTGGGCAGCAGCATGACCAACGTGGTGGTGGCGGTGTCGGTGTTCAGCGTGCCGGCCTTCGCGCGCCTGGTGCGCGGCAACACGCTGGTGCTGAAGCAGCAGACCTACATCGAGGCCGAGCGCAGCATCGGCGCGTCGGACTGGACCATCATCGTGCGGCACATCCTGCCGGGAACCATCTCGTCGATCGTCGTTTACTTCTCGATGCGCGTGGGCACCTCGATCATCACGGCCGCCAGCCTGTCGTTCCTCGGCATGGGGGCGCAGCCGCCGACGCCCGAGTGGGGCGCGATGCTTAACGAGGCCCGCGCCGACATGGTCACCTCGCCGCACGTGGCGCTGTTCCCGAGCCTGGCCATCTTCTTCACCGTGCTGGCCTTCAACCTGCTGGGCGACGCACTGCGCGATGCGCTCGATCCGAAGATCGACCGGCAGTAATTCCTTCTTCATGTCATCCACTCCCCTGCCCTGCATCGGCAACCTGCGCCAGGGCGCGCGCAACGCCATCACCGACGTCGAAGGCGTCACGGTCGGTCACCAGACGCTGGATGACGGCGACGTGCAGACCGGCGTGACGGTCGTGCGGCCGCACGCCGGCGATCCGTTCCGCGACAAGGTGCCGGCGGCCGCCGTGGTGCTCAACGGCTTCGGCAAGAGCGTGGGCCTGGTGCAGCTGGCCGAGCTCGGCGTGCTGGAGACGCCGATCGCGCTGACCAACACCTTTTCGGTCGGCACGGTTGCCACGGCGCAGATCCGCCATTGCGTGGCGGCCAATCCCGAGAGCGGCCGGTCGCTGCCCACGGTCAATCCGCTGGTCTTCGAGTGCAACGACGGTTTTCTCAACGACATCCAGCGCTTGGCGGTCACCGAAGCCGACTACCTGCACGCACTGGCCGGCGCCGATGCCGACTTCGCCCAAGGCTCGGTCGGCGCGGGACGCGGCATGTCGAGCTTTCAGCTCAAGGGTGGCATCGGCAGCGCCTCGCGCCGCGTGTCGTCGGCACCCGATGGCGAGCTGCACACGGTGGGCGCGCTGGTACTGGCCAACTACGGGCGTCAGCCGCAGATGGTGCTTGCCGGTCACGCGGTCGGCGAACGGCTGGCGGCGCAAAGCCGGGCTGTGCCCACAGAGCCGGAAAAGGGCTCGATCATCATCGTCGTCGCCACCGATGCGCCGCTCGATGCGCGTCAGTTGCGCCGGCTGGCGCTGCGCGCGGGCGCCGGGCTGGCGCGCACCGGTTCGGTCTTCGGCCATGGCAGCGGCGACATCGTGCTGGCCTTCTCCACCGGCTACACGGTGCCAGACCGGGTCGATCGCCCGATGCCGGCCATTGCGATGGTGCATGACGGGTTGCTCGATGGCCTCTTCCAGGCTGCAGCCGACAGCACCGAGCAGGCCATCCTGCACGCCCTCTGGCGCGCCACGGCCGTGACGGGCCGCGATGGCAACCACCGGGCGGCACTCAGCGAGCTGCTGCCAGCCTCTTCTCTTTCCTCCTTCGCGCAATTGCGCGTTCCCACATGAAAGTCCTGATCTCCACCGACATCGAAGGCGTCGCGGGCGTCTACCACTCGGAGCAGACCCGCCCCGGCAACCCGGAGTTCGAACGCGCCCGCCTGCTGATGACGCAGGAAGCCAATGCCGCGATCGCCGGCGCCTTCGACGCCGGCGCCACCGAGGTGCTGGTCAACGACTCGCATGGCGGCTTTCGCAACATGCCGCCCGACGTGCTCGACCCACGCGCGCGCGTCGTGCAGGGCAAGCCACGCTACCTGAGCATGGTGGCGGGCGTCGAGGAAGGCGTGGACGCGGTCTGCATGGTGGGCTACCACTCACGCGCCCAGGGACGCGGCATCCTCGCGCACACGATCAACAGCTTTGCCTTTGCCGGCATCTGGCTGGCCGAGCAGGCGCTGGGCGAGGCCGGGCTCTACGGCGCCCTGGCCGGCGAATACGGCGTGCCGGTCGTGATGGGCAGCGGGGACGATGTGTTCATCGCCGAGAACCGGCCGATCTTTCCGCATGCCACCTTCGTGCAGACCAAGCGGGCCACGGGCTTCAACAGCGGTGTGTCGCTCTCGCCCGAACAGTCGCGCCAGGCGATCCGTGCCGGCGTGGCGCAGGCGCTGGCTGCGCGCTCCCATGCGCGCCCACTGGTCTTCAAGGGACCGCAGGTGGTCACGCTGCGCACCCAGTCGCCTTCGCTGGCCGACCTGTTCTGCCAGTGGCCGGCGTTCGAGCGCCTCGACGGCGTCACCCTGCGCTTCACCGCCGACACGGTGGAAGCGGCGGTGCGCATGCTGAACTGCTGTTCAGCCATGTCGTCGATGCTGCGCTGATCGTGTCTGTGTCATGGGGAATCATCAAGTGAGAGAGATCAGGCCGGCCATTGTCGGCATTCTGGGCGGGATGGGCCCGGCTGCGGGGGCCAATTTCATCCAATTGTTCGTTCAGGCTTGCGATGCGTTTCTGAAGGGGCGTGGAGAGTTGATCGTCGATCAGGCCTTTCCCGAACACTGGCTCGCACAGTTGCCGGTGCCTGATCGAACCAACGCATTGATCGATGGGGCGCCCAGCCCGTTGCCCGGGCTGGTGGCAGGGTTGCGGCAACTGAAAGCCTTGGGGGCCAAGACGGTAGCCATACCGTGCAACACAGCGCATGCGTGGCATGAAGCACTGCAGCACAGTTGTCCGGAAGTGGAATTGCTGCACATCGTGGAACAAACCGTCAGCAAGCTCCGGACAGATCGCGTCGAGGCAGTGGGTCTGATGGCCACGATGGGTACACACAAGACCCATCTGTACGAGTCAGAGTTGCAGCGAGCAGGCATTCATTGCCATGCGCCAACGCGCGAAGAGCAGATGCTGGTGATGAATGGAATTTGCGACGGTGTGAAAGCAGGCAATCTTGGTTTGGCGCGCATGCACTTCGAGACGGTTGCCCAACGCCTGGTAGAGCGTCATGGCCTCTCCACATTGGTGCTTGCTTGCACGGAGATTCCTTTGGCGTTGCGTACGCTGTCGCGCCACCCGAGCGTGCGCCTGATAGACCCGTCCGATGTGCTCGCCAAGGCTTTGGCGGAACGCGCTTACACCCCGCCCAGGTCTCCGGTGAAAACCATCCCGGACAGGCCATTTCCGGCGGCGCACGCACAGCCTTTCCGAACATGAAGGGCTCTTCGCGTGCGCGGTCGCTGACGTAGTTGATCACGCGGCCCCCGCCTTGCGCGCGGCGGGCTTTGGGGCCACCGCGTTGATGGCCTCCTGCAAGGCAGCAACGCTGGGGCCGTTGGGCGAGACGGTTGATGGTCGGTCTGTCGTACAGGCCTCTGTCGACGCGCCTCAGTTCGCCGTCGCGGACCATGCGTTGCACCACTCGGCGTCCGACGATGCCATCGCCATGCGCCGGCCCAGCGTCTTGCCTGCGCCTTTTTCACGATCTACAATTCTCATCGTGAGATTTTCATCTCACCAAATCACCGACAAGACACGACTTCTTGAAAGGACCCATTGCCATGCCACTCACCCCTGCAGAAATGGACCGCCGGCTCGACGAGCATTTCGGCTTCGAGGCCCGGGACGACGTCGCGGGCGTCCTGCGCACCCTGGCCCCCGAGGTCGAGCACGACGTGGTCGGCTGGCCCACCGGGCCGAGCCGCGGCCGCGAGGGCGCCCGGCCGTTCTACGAAACTCTGTTCGCCGACCTGTCGCACGGGCAGGTGAAGTCGTTGCGGCGCCTCTATGGCGACGGCTTCATGGTCGATGACTCGCTGTGGAGCGGCCAGGCGCCCGGGCGGCCGTTCGGGCTCGACGGACAAGACCGGCCGCTGAGCTTCCGGCTGCTGCACGTCATCGAGTTCACGGACGACGGCCAGATCGGCCGCGAGAACGTCTGGGTCGACATGGCCGCCATCGTTCAGCAGTTGCCGCAGTCCGTGCCCGCGCCATGACCGGCACGGACTTGCGCCACCAGCAGAAGCAGCGCACCCGCCAGGCCCTCTTGCAAGCGGCAGCCGAGTTGATGCCGCGCGGCGGCCGGCCGACGCTGGAGGAAGTCGCCGCGCAAGCCCAGGTGTCCCGCGCCACGGCCTATCGCTATTTTCCGAAGGTCGAGGCGCTCTACCTGGAGGCCGCGATCGACGTCGACACGCCGGATGCGCAGCAGGTGCTGGCCGGCGCACCGGCGGCCAACCCGGTCGCGCGGCTGGAGCGCGTCGACGACGCGCTGCATGCGATGACAGTGGCCAACGAGGTGTCTCTGCGCCTGATGCTGGCGCAGTCGCTGGAGCTCAGCGCCCGGGGCGAGACCGACGCGCAGTTGCCGGCGCGGCAGAACCGGCGCACGCCGCTGATCGAAGCCGCGCTGGCGCCGGCGAGCGACCGCTTCTCGCCCGCGGCGCTGAAGCACCTCAAGCATGCCCTGGCCCTGGTGATGGGCCCGGAATCCGCCATCGTGTTCAAGGACGTGCTGCGGCTCGACGACGCCGAGGCACGCAAGGTCAGGCGCTGGGCCATCCGGGCCCTGGTCGCCGCAGCAGAAAGGAGCTTGTCATGAACGCATCTCTCTGGAAAGTAGCCGCCGGCCTGGCCCTCGCTGGCGCCGCGTGCGCCGCCGCGGCACAGCCCGCCGCAGCGCCCGCCAGTCCCTTGCAACGGGGCCACTACCTGATCAAGGTGGCCGGCTGCAACGATTGCCATACGCCGAACTACGGCGCGAAGAATGGGCGGGTCGACGAAAGCCTCTGGCTCACGGGCGACGGCCTCGGCTGGCAAGGCCCCTGGGGCACGACCTATGCCACCAACCTGCGGCTGCTCTTCGCCGGCATGAGCGAGCAACAGTGGCTGCGCTACGCGCGCAGCATGGAGCCGAGGCCGCCGATGCCCTGGTTCAACGTCCGCGCGATGAGCGACGCCGACCTCAAGGCCATCTACGCCTACACCCGTTCGCTGGGCGCGGCCGGTACGCCGGCCCCCGCCTACGTGCCGCCGGGCACGAAGGCCGAGGGGCCCGTGGTCCGGTTCCCCTGAGCGGCGGCGAGCATCGGCCGAGCGACCTTCGTCACCAGGCGTAGCCTGCCTGCACGCGGGCGGCGGCGCGGTTGCTGCTGCCGCTGGTTGCGGTGGAGACGCCCAGCCCGAGGTTCAGGCTGTCGCTGACCTGGTAGCCGAAAGCGAAGCCGACGGCTGACGCGCCGGCATAGTTGCCAGCCGCCGCGCCCATCCACTTCTTGCCCGCCGGCAGCGCCGGCATTGACGGCATGGCCAACGAGGCTGCCACGCCTTGCGCCGCAAAGTCGTTCGCCTTGCCCACCGCCTGCTGCAACTGATTGACGTTGACGGCATCGGTGCCCAGCAGGCCCGGCGCGACATTCGTGATGCCGCGCAACTGGCCGGTGGCTGCGTTGCCCACCGACACGGTGTTGTCCCGATCGGCCAACGACCCCTGCCCCAGCGCGACTGCATTGCTGCCCGTGGCCAGCGTATTGGCCCCAAGGGCAACGGCGTTGTTGCCGGCGGCCACTGCGTCGTTGCCCACCGCGGTCGTGGGATCGGCCAGCGCCCTGGCGCCCGCGCCGATGGCGACCGAGCCGGCATAGTTGGCCTGGGCACCATTCCCGATGGCGACGGTTTTCTCTCCATTGGCCTGGGCGTTGGTGCCCATCGAGGTGCTGCCCGCGCCACTCGCGGCGGCCCCGGCACCGCAGGCAACGGCGCCGCCGGCCCCCACCGCACACACGCCGCTGGCCAACGCCTGATTCATCAGGTTCTGAAGCGCACTGACCTGCTGGACAGTGAAGTTGTTCGCCGTGGCGACGGCCGTTTGCTGGGCCTGCTGCACCTGGCCGACATTGGCCGCATCGGTGGACGCCTGGCCTGCGCTGACGTTGCTGATGGTGGTGCCTGCGCCGCCATTGGCGTTGAGCTGCAGCGAGGTGCCGCCCGCGCCGTACTGCGCCGAGTTCTGCGCCACGCCCAGCGCGGAGTTGGCGGTGGCTTGTGCAGCCGTGGCGGCCGATGCCGCCGTGTTCGAGGTCTGCTGCACGGTATACAGCTGGCCGCCGTTGATGGCGTCCGTGCTCGTGGCGGCCACCGATCCGGCGCTGACATTGACCAGGCCACGCGTTTGGCTCGCGGACCCGAAAGACACCGTGTTGGCCGCCGTGGCGACCGAGTTCGCGCCGATGGCCACGCTGCCGTTCGCGCCGCTTGCGACCTGGCTGCCGGACCCGATCGCCACGCTGCCCGTGGCCAATGCGGTCGCGCCCGAAGCCCCGTTGTTCGCGCCGCCGATCGCGGTGCTGCCGTCGCCGGATGCCAAGGCGCCCCGGCTGGTGCCCGAGGCGCTTCCGATGGCGACCGCGGCGTTGCCGGAAGCCTGCGCGCCGCTGCCGCCCGCCGAGCCGGTGTTGCCGCAACAACTGTCGGTTCCCGCGCCTCCCGCACCGAGCGCGATCGCACCGCCCGCCGAAGCCTGGGCGCCAGTTCCCCCTGCGCCGCCCGTTCCCCCCGCATCGCCTCGCGCGCCGGCACCACCGCCGCCGACGGCCGTCGCGCCGATAGCGGTGGCGCTGGCGCCCGCCCCACCCGCGCCGCCGATTCCGCCAGAGGTGCCGGCGCCGCCGTCACCGCCCGCACCGACCGCGGTGGCGCCCTCTCCCGAGACCACGGCTGCGCCGCCTCCGGCGCCTCCCGTCCCGCCGGAAGATCCAAGTCCTCCGTTGCCCGCGCCGCCCGCCGAATAGTCGGCCGCGCAGGCGCTCCCGGCGACAAGCAGTGCAAGCACTGGCAGCGGATGCCGAAGGGTTCTTGCGAGTGATGTGGACACGCAGCGCCAGGGCTGACGGAAGGTGCTATTGGCTTGGACAGGCGCCGGCATGAGTGATTTCCGAAATGAAGACAAACTCAACGAAACATGTTTAAGTGTGTGTCTTTTGTTTCAATCACACCATCACGGAAAACTGGTAATCGGCCTTGGACGAAGACCGTTTCTCGGATGGGCCGCAGACAATCTCGCCATGACGACATCCACGCTGGACGACTTTCTCTCCCAGGCTGCTGCACGCAGCCGCATGCATTCGGAGGCCGCCGATCGCGTGCTGGCCCTGGCGCCGCTGATGCTGGAGTTGATAGGTGAAGCCGCTGCGTTCCTGCAGCCGCAGCACTATCGAAGCGATCCGAACGGGTACGCACGAAACCTCATCCGTGACGACCCGGACCACGGCCTGTCGCTCTACGCGCTGGTTTGGCGTCCGGGCCAGTGGACACCGGTGCACGATCACGGCAGCTGGGGCGTTGTCGGCGTCGTCGAAGGCGTGCTGGAGGAGCGCAGCTATCTACGCATGTCGCCCGAGGGTGGCGACGACGACATCGAACTTGCGCGCGGCGGCGTCCTGTTGCTCACGCGCGGCGCCGTGACAAGCTTTGTACCGAATCCGGATCACATCCACATGACCGGTGTTCCGACCGAGCGCCCAAGGGCCGTGAGCTTGCACCTGTACGGACGCTCGATGAAGGACTTCAACGTCTACGACGTCGCGGCCCGCACGCGCAGCCGCGTGCAGGTCGCGCACAACGAGAGCTGATGCCTTCAGGCCGCCTCGGCGCGAGCGCGCCATCGCCTCAGCGGGCCGTGCTGGACGCAGCGGCGGCCGGGCCGGCCGGGTGGCGAACCGCTCGTGCAATACGCTGGTGCGCCCGTTCGGCAACGAACAGCGCCACCGCGATGAAGACCGCGCCGACGAGGCCGAGGGAATGACTGTCGAACCACGTGAGTGCCGCTCCGCCGACGAGCCCCGACATCGACACGCCGACATAGATGGCGGCCGAGTTCAGCCCCAGCAGCAGCGGCGCCGCGGCCGGCGTGATGCCGATCAGACGGTGCTGCTGCGGCACGAGCAGGCCCCAGCCGCACAGGCCCCAGACGACGAGGGCGGGCACGGCGGTCGCGAGCGAGGCCGAGCTCCATGGCAGCAGCGCGAAGTCAAGCGCGACGATGGCGATGGCGGCGTTGATGATGCGGCGGCTACCGAAGCGGTCGGTCAGCCGGCCGGCGGCCAGGTTGCCGATCGTCGCGGCCACGCCCCAGAGCAGGAGCAGCCCAGCCAGCACGCGCGCGTCACCGCCGGTGGCGCGGTCGAAGCTTGAGCCGATATAGGTGTAGACGAGGAAGAGGCCCGCATAGACAAGCCAGGTGGTCAACAGCGTGAGCAGCACGCGTGCATCGCCCAGCGGCTCGAGACGGCGCGCGAGGCTGACGGCCGGCGGGTTCGGGATGTCCGGCAGGCGCCAAGCCACGCCGACCGCGGCCAGGGTGCCGACGGCTGCGACGAACCACATCGTCGCGCGCCAGTCCAGCCATCCTCCAATGAAGGTGCCCAGCGGCGCGCCCAGCGCCGTCGCGCTGGACAGGCCGGCGATGACGATGGCCAGCGCGCGGCCGCGCTGCTCGGGCGGCACCAGCGACGCACCGGTGGCCGTCGCCGTCGGGCTGAACATGGCAGCGCCCAAGCCGGCCAGCAGCCGGCTGGCCAACACGAGTTCGATGCTCGGTACCAAGGCGGTCATGACATTGCCGAGCACGAAGATCACAAGGCCGGTGAGCAGCAGCCGCTTGCGCGGCCAGTGCGCGGCGGTCGCCGCGATGACCGGCGACAGCAGCGCATAGCTCAGCGCGTAGAGCGTCACCATCTGCCCGGCCAGCGCGACGGATACACCGAGCGAGGCGGACACCTGGGCCAGCACGCCGGCGACGACGAAGCTGTCGGTGCCGATCGCGAACATGCCGCTGGCCAGAACGAGGAGGCGTTTGTCCATGAGGAACTCCAGAGGGACCCGCGCCGCAGCGGCGTGGGTCGAATCAAAATAGTTGCGTGACGAAACTGACTATAGCCAATCAAGTTGCGTCACGCAACTATCGAGGGTAGGATGGCCCCATGTACCGAAAGACTTTCGACGGCATGAACTGCTCGATCGCGCGCGCGCTCGATCAGGTCGGCGAGTGGTGGAGCCTGCTCATCGTGCGCGAGTGCACGCTGGGCACGACGCGCTTCGATGACTTCCAGCGCCGCCTGGGCATTGCGCGCAATGTGCTGACTGCGCGGTTGAACCACCTCGTCGAGCACGGCGTGCTGGACAAGGTGCTGACCGAGGGCAGCGAACGGCGCAACGAGTACCGGCTGACGCAGAAGGGCGAGGCTCTCTATCCGGCACTCGTCGCATTGATGCAATGGGGCGACCAGTGGTGCGGGCACGAAGCACCGCTGCGGCTCGTCGAGCACGACAGCGGTCAGCCTGTCGAGCCCATGGGCCTGCGCGTGGGGAGGCGCAGTCTCGGGCTGCGCGACGTGCGTCTCGAACCCGGCCCGGGCGCGACGGCGAAGACGGTTGACACGCTCAAGGCCCGCAACCGGGCCATCCTCGGCCTGGACTGAGCCGCCGCTGGATCAGCTCCAGGCTGCTCGCGCGGTTGAGCGCATCGAATATCCGCGTCCGTCATTCGCAAGGAGGGGCCGCCCTCTTCCTCGCATTCCTCGTCGCCCTGGCTATGAGCTGGGCTTGAAGGTGGTCATGAGCACCAGCTCAACCCGCCGGCGCGCTCCCTATCTATCTACGCGAATGCTGCGCGACGTACTCCTTCAGCACTCCGTCCATCCGGGACTGCCAGCCGTCGCCCGTCGCCCGAAAAAAGTCGACCACCTCCTGGCTGTACCGAACCGACAGCAGCACCTTGCTTGATGCCGAGCGTGGCCGGCCGCCGCGGTTCACCGTTGCTCGCGCCAGCATGTCATCCGACAGTTCCGGCAACTCGTCGTACTCCGAGGCCTGCACCTGGTGGCTGTCCACCTTCGCCAAATCAGAGCCCAAGGTGCGGGCCGATGCGATCTTGTTCGCGTTCATTTGCTTTCCAAGCTACACAAACCCCTGCGTGCAATGTGACGGGGTGGGGTGCGAGTCTTCCCTCTTGCGAAGGCTCAAGGAGCGAGTCGGCCCACCCTTGGCCTCGAATGGCTCGACGCCATCAGGGGCCGCATGGGCCTGCCTATGGAACATGTCCCGCTCTTCCTGGTCGATCGCGGCAAATTTGAAGGCAACCAAAGTGCAGGTCCACGCGCGCTGCGGGACATCTCGCGATCGACGCCTGCCGCAAACGCCAGTCTCGCAGCCTGCGAATACGGTGGCGCGAGCGCACGCTTCACGCTGGCCCCACGTCCTGTTTCGTCACAGGAACTGGCTGATAGACTTTCCAAGATCATGAGCACGTCGGAGGCTCGCTACCGCGGCAAGCCGTCGGGTTTCGCGATCGCTCAAGCCATCCGGAAACCCCGTCCCGCTCGCCACCCACAAGCCCTTGCCGAGGGCGCGATCCGATGACCGACACCTCCTTCCAGATCAGCAATGCCCGGCCCGCCAAGGCCAAGAGACCCCTCAAGCCCAGGAAGCCCCTCAAGGCGGCACCGCGCCTGTCGCCCCGGCGGCGCCCCGATGACATGGCCCCCGCCGATTGGCAGCGCGCACTGCGCCGCCAGTTCGGGGCCGAGCAGGCTTTCACGCTCCAGGCGCTGGGATCCGCCCCGCTATTCGGCGACTACCACGTCGGCAACCCCGGCAGCCAGTCCAGCTATCGCGTAGCCATCCGCGGCCTGGCGGCCGGCGACAACTTCTGCGCCTGCGCGGACTACGCCACCAACGGCCTGGGCACCTGCAAGCACATCGAGTTCGCCTTGCACAAGCTCCAGGGCAAGCGTGGCGCGAAAGCTGCCTTCCGGCAGGGATACCAGCCCGAATTCAGTGAAATATGGCTGCACTACGGCGATCAGCGCTCGGTGCGCTGGCGTGCCGGCGCGCAGTGCCCGGCCAAGCTGCAGCAACTGGCGGGTGGCTTGTTCGACCTGGCCGACGACGCACGGCTGCCGGACGACAGGCTGCTGCAGCTCGATGGCTTCATCGACGCAGCACGCAAGCTCGCGGAGTCGAAAGGCCACACGCTGCAGGTTCACGAGGACGCACTGGCCTTCGTGGCCCAGGCGCGCGATGCGCAGCATCGCCTGCAGGTGCTGGTCGCGGCCTATCCCAAGGGCATCGAGGACAAGGGACTGGCCAAGCTGCTGGACACCCGGCTGTATCCCTACCAGATCGAGGGTGCCCTGTTCGCAGCACGCGCCGGGCGTGTGCTGATCGGCGACGAGATGGGCTTGGGCAAGACCGTCCAGGCCATCGCCGCGGTCGAGCTGATGGCCCGCCACTTCGGCGTTCAGCGCGTGCTCGTGGTCTGCCCGACCTCGCTCAAGCAGCAGTGGCAGCGCGAGATCAAGCGCTTCTCCGGCCGCGATGCGCAGGTGCTGGGCGGCCTGCGCACGGCGCGCCAGGGCCAATGGCGCGAGGATGCGTTCTGCAAGATCATGAACTACGAAGCCCTGGTGCGCGACGCCGATCTGGCGCAAGACTGGGCGCCCGAGTTGCTGATCGTCGACGAGGCGCAGCGCGTGAAGAACTGGAACACCCGGGCCGCGCGGGCCATCAAGCGCATCTCGGCACCCTCCCTCTGTCCGCACGTCATCGTGCTGACGGGGACGCCGCTCGAAAACCGGCTGGAGGAGCTGGTCTCCATCGTCCAGATCGTCGATCAGAATTGCCTGGGCCCCACGTGGCGCCTGCTTCACGAGCACCAGGACACCGACGACGCCGGGCGCGTGATCGGCTACCGCAACCTGGACCGCATCGGCGCCACGCTCGCGCCGATCCTGCTGCGGCGGCGCAAATCCGAGGTGCTGAGCCAGTTGCCCGAGCGGGTGGACCAGACCCTGTTCGTTCCGCTGACACCCGAACAACGGGTGCACCACGACGAGAACGGCATGATCGTCACCCGCATCGTGCAGCGCTGGCGCAAGACGGGCTTCCTGTCCGATTCCGATCAGCGGCGATTGCAATGCGCCTTGCAATACATGCGCATGGCCTGCAACAGCACCTGGCTGCTCGACCATGAAAGCGACCACGGCCACAAGGCCGACGAACTGGTCACCCTGCTCGAGGAATTGTTCGAGGACCCCCAGGCCAAGGCGGTGGTCTTCAGCCAGTGGCTGGGCACGCACGAGGTGCTGATCCGGCGGCTGGCCGCGCGGGGATGGGGCCATGTGTTCTTCCACGGCAGCGTGCCATCCGAACAGCGCGGCGCGCTGGTGCAGCGCTTCCATGACGACCCGGCGTGCCGGCTGTTCCTTTCGACCGATGCGGGCGGCACGGGCCTGAACCTGCAGCACGCCGCGGCCGTGGTCGTCAACATGGACCTGCCGTGGAATCCGGCCGTCATGGAGCAGCGCATCGGCCGCGTCCACCGGATGGGACAGCGTCGCGGCGTGCAGGTGATCAACCTGGTGGCCGAAGGCAGCATCGAGGAGGGCATGCTGTCAGTGCTGTCGTTCAAGAAGTCGCTGTTCGCCGGCGTGCTCGATGGTGGCGCCAGCGCCGTCTTCATGGAGGGCAGTAGCCTGAGCCGCTTCATGGAAAGCGTGGACAAGATCACCGAGGGCATTCCCCTGCCCGCCTCGCCGCAGAGTCCGCAGGACGAGGATGTGCCGGGGCAGCACGAAGCCACGCGGCAGAACGTGTCCGGGGATTCGGCCGAACCGGACACCTCCGGTCGCGTTGCGGCCGATCCCTGGGCCCCCTTGCTGCAGGCAGGCATGCAACTGCTGAAGACACTCTCCGAACAAGCCGACCACCGCCCGGGCTCGGACGGTGCCCCGGCGCTGCCGATGGTTCACACCGACGCAGCGTCCGGAAAACGCTATCTAAAGCTGCCCCTGCCAGACCCGCAGATGGCGCGGGCGCTGGCGGAGCAGTTGCTGCGGGCGTTGGGCTCGTCCCGGTGACAGGCCCGCATCCGGCGACCGATATCGAAGCCAATCCGGAACTCCTGCAAGATATGCGGTTCCATGACCTTCTTCATCCCACCCCGCGAGCACTTCTTCCGTCCGCTCACCCACGAGAATCGCGAGCTGTGCGCGGCCGTGCTCCGGCAGTTGCATGAACGGGTGCACGGCGCCAACGCGGACTACGCCGAAGCGCTGACGCGGGACGTGGTTCTCGAAGTGATCCTGCGCGCCCTCTCCGACCCCACCCTGCGCGCGCTGGCCTTCGATGCGGGACGGTCGGTGACAGCCGAAGAAGAACGCAGCCATGCCGGCGAGCTGCTGCGCAAGCTCAAGGAGCACGGCTGGCTGGAGGACTATCGCGACCCCATCGACCTCAAGCCGACGCTGAAGCTCAGCCGCGCGGGCAAGGCCTTCAGCGAGACCTTTGCCAACCTGGACGATTCGCGCGTCAAGACGCGCCAGCGCAACATGCGCTCGGCGCGCAAGGCGCTGGTGGCCTTCCTCGACACGCGCGATGCCGACGAGTTGCTCGACGCCCACGAGTTCGCCAGCCGTGTCGTGCAAGACCTGCAGGACGACATCGAGTACTTTCGCCAGCTGATCCAGAGCCTCACGCGCGAGGCGCTGGCGCAGAAGGTGGCCTGGGGCGAGTTCAACGAGTTCATCGAGAAGCGCTTCGCCCGCGAATACGCGGTGCGCCTGGTGGCCGACTCCGCCGAGCGGCACCGCGGGCAGATCGTCGAGACGCTGGACGAGGTGCGCGCCCTGCCCGAAGAAATCCGCACGCGGGCGGACGGCCACCTGTTGCAGCAGGCGCCCTGGCTGGAACGCGAGGTGCAGGGCCGCAGTCCGATGCTGTGGCTGGCCGATCGCATCGAAAGCATGGTGGAGGCCGCTTGCGGCTTGAAGCTGCCGATGCTGCGTTCGGAGATGAACAACTATGTCCGGCGCTTCACCAGCCTGCTGCGCCAGGCCCTGTCGCTGGACTACGGTGCCGAATCGGC
Organism: Variovorax sp. P1_H2; assembly: GCF_056405295.1. Taxonomy (NCBI): domain Bacteria; kingdom Pseudomonadati; phylum Pseudomonadota; class Betaproteobacteria; order Burkholderiales; family Comamonadaceae; genus Variovorax; species Variovorax sp. P1_H2. Next base: position 46,189 of record NZ_JBFUCJ010000031.1, read on the forward strand.
GCTGGGCCGCACCATGGCCTGGCTCAAGGACCGGCCTGCGCCGGCGCATGATCTGCTGCTGGACGCATTGGCCGCGCGCCTGGCGACCAGCGAAATCCGCCTGCCCGGCGGCGTGCTGCGCTGGACGGTGCGCGACCGCGAGGCCGCCCACGCCGATCAGTCGCCGCTGGTGGTGGACGACGAAAGCCGCTTGAGCGCCGCCCTGCGCCGCGCCGAGGCCGAGGCGTTTTCCTTCAGCGACCAGGACGTGCTGCAGGGCCTCCTGCCCTACCTTGCGAAGGGTCCGGTGACGCTGGCCGCGCTGCCGGTGGCGACTGCGGAAGATGCMGTGCGCGTGCTGCACGCCGTGGGAGCGGCGCGTTCGGCCGAGGGCCGGGGCCTGATGCGCGCCCGCAAGCGCGCCGACCAGGTGCGCAACGCGTTCTTCCAGGCCGACGACTACGAGTTGGAGGCCGAAGTGCCCGTCACCGCGCAGGCCGGCCAGCCCGTGCACCGCTGAATCGGCAACGCCATGCTGCAGTCGATTGCCCAGTTCATCGAACAGCGCCTGACCACCGAGGGGGTCGGCAACGTCAGGCCCGCTCGCTTCGCCGAGCTGGTCGGCCGGCTGCTGGCCAGCGGCGTGCTCTGGCGCGATCACTCGCGGCCCGAAGCCGCGCTCTACGACGATGCGCTGCAATGCGAGCAGTTGCTGCGCGAATGGTTCGGCTGCGTCGGCTTCGTGCTCGTCCATGACACCGATGCGCGCCTGCTGCGCCTGTATCCGCCCGGGGAGAGCGGCGGGGATGAGGAAGAGGACGGCGTCCGCAAGCTGCGCGTCCGCCTGTCACGCGATTTCGCGGCCACGGTGATCGCGCTGCGCTTCCTCTACACCGAGGCGCTCACCGGCCGCCGTCCACTGGTGGACGAGCGCCTGGCCATCAGCCTCGAAGAGCTGTCGCAAGCCGTGGTCTCGCTGCTAGCGCATCGGCTTCCCGCATCCGCCACCGAGCGCATGGCGCTGCTGCGTGATCTGCGCAAGCATCGGGTGGTGCATTTCATCGAAGGCGACGACGCGGGCGACATGCAGATGGGCCTGGCCGTGCTGCGGCCCGTGATGAGCTTCGTCAGCGACGAGGCGATGGAAGACGCACTGCGCCTGGCCGGGCGCCAGGTGCCGATGCCAACCCCGGTGCCGCCCCCGGCCCAGGAGGACCACCGCGCATGAAGATCGCCAAGCTGCTGACCTGGCATTGGGGTTCGCTGGAAGACCGCGAGTGGGTCTTCGCCGACACGGTGCTGCTGACCGGCGAATCGGGATCGGGCAAATCCACGCTGCTGGACGCCATCCAGACCGTGCTGACCGCCGCCCACCAGCACCTCGTGCAGTTCAACATCGGCCAGGATGAATCCACGCAGAGCCGGCGCGGCGGCAAGGAGCCGCGCACCCTGGCCGCCTACGCGCTGGGCCAGCAGGCCGACGGCGTGTTCCTGCGCTCGCGCTCCACCAGCTATGCCGGCATCGTGTTCGAAGCGTCCGAGCGCGCCGGCGAGCAGGCCGCGCCGTTCACGGCGCTGGTCGGCGTCGAGGCTTTCGAGGACGGGCGGCGTGCCGTGCTGCAGGGCACGCCCCAGTTCTTCATCGTCCGCCGTGCCCTGTCGCTGGACCATCTGGCGCGCCGCGCCGGCGAGGCGCTCGTGAGAGCGCCGCTGCCGCTCAAGGAACTCTACGTGCAGTTGCAGCACCGGCTGCAGCCAGGCACCGACACCGTGGTCCAGCGCTTCCCGGACAAGGGCGGCTATCTGCAGCACCTGTACGGCGCACTGATGGGCAAGACCGCCGTGGGCGAGAACGACGCCGTGCGCGCCGCCAAGTCGGTCGTCAGGGCCATGGCCTACAAGGAACTGGGCAACGTCAACGACCTCGTGCGCGACGAGATCCTGGAGCCGCACGACTTCAGCCGCGACCTGGACAAGATGCGGGAGCTGATGCGTTCCATCGCCGCGCTCAAGGCCGAGGCCGACCGGCTGGCGCTGAACCTGGAACGGCTGAAGGCCGCCACGGAAAGCGCACAGGGCGCGCTGGACGAGTCGCGCCGTTTCGTTGTCACCACCATTGCTCACGCCTTGCGCGCCCGCAACGACACGCACGACGAACTGGCCTCGGTGCAGCGCCAGATCGGCACGCAGGACAAGCGGCAAGCCCAGCTGCAGGAGAAGCTGGCCTCCCTGGAGGCGCAGGAAACGCAGTTGCGCGGCCAGTTGAGTTCGGTCGAGCAGCGCCTGGCCGGCAGCGACGTCGCCCAGAAGAAAGCCGCGCTCGAAAACGAGATACGCCAGCAGGCCGACCAGTTCCGCCTGCACTGGACGCGCGTGCAGGAAGCGGCACGCGGCATCGGCGCGATGGTGGCACAGCTCGGGCAACTGCTGGCGCTGGACCTCGCCGAAGTGCCGGCGCTGGCCGCCGCCGTGCAGGCGCTGCGCCCGGCGGCCACGGCCGTGCTGACGCCGTGGCCGGCCATGGCCCGGGCCTACGCGCGCGAGGCCCGGCTCGACGTCGAACTGCCCGCCTTCGAACTGGAAGTCTTCGATGCCCATCTGGCCACCTTGCAGCGGAGCATCCATGAGGGCGAAGGGTCGGTGCAGGCTGCCGTGGTCCAGGCGCTGACCGACGTGGGCGTGCGCTTGAAGTCGACGGCCGACGACGCCGGGCAGCTCGACGCCGAACTGCGCCTGCTGCAGACCGGCCGCAGCCTGGGGCTGCCCGCCGCGCGCGATGCCACGACCGCCGTGGCGCTGATCGAGCAGGAACTGCCGCAGGCCCACCCGCACCTGTTGGCGCAGCTGGTCGAACCACGGCCCGGCACGCAGTGGCAGAACGCCATCGAAGGCTACATGGGCGGCGACCGCTTCGCGATCATCGTCGAGGCCGGGATGGAAGCGCGCTGTGCACGTTTGGTCAAGCAGCGCTATCCGGTGCGCTCGCCCAAGGTCGTACAGGGGCGCAAGGCGATGGAGGACACCGAGGGCCGCCAGCTCGAGGCCCGCGCGGTGCTGCACGAACTCCTGTGCAAGCACCCTGTGGCCAACGCCTTCCTGATGGCGCAGTACGGTCGCGTGCGCAAGGTGGACAGCGAGGACGAGCTGGCCCGCACGCCCCAGGGCCTGATGGCGCAAGGCCTGGGCAGCCGCGGCTACGGCATGTTCGCCTGCCGGGCGCTCGATGGCGAGCTGGCCTTTGGCGAAGCGGCCCGCCAGCGGCGCCGGCAGTGGTGCGAAGAGGAGCTGGCGCGGCTGGCGCGCGAGGCCTTGGTCCTCGAGGCCTTGCGCCGATCGCTGAACGCCGTCGCCCGCATGTTCAACGGGGCCGCATTCACGCCGCTGACGCCGCTGCTGCTGGCCGTGCTCGAGAGCCAGCTCCAGCATGCCAACGCCGAACAGGCGCTGAAGGCGCTCGACCTGTCGTCCATCGAGGCGCTGCTGGCCGAAAGCCAGGACTTGAACGCCCGCATCGGCACCGTGAAAGACCAGCACGATGAAGAGATGAAGCAGGTAGGCGCCACCGACAAGGTGCTGACCGACCTGCGCCGGCGCGAGAGGGAGTTGTCCGAACGCCTGCCCGAACTGGACATCGCCTGTATCAACGCTGGCGTTTGGGCCTCGCGCTTCGCTGGCGCCGTGCCTGAACTGGCCATGGAAACGCAGTTACTGGCGGAGGCCGAGGGCATGGCCGCAGAAACCGAGACCACCCTCGACGCGCTGCGTCACCGCGCCCAGAACCTGCGCGACAACCTGCCGCGCACGCTGCGCGAGCTGGCACAGGGGGTGGGGGCCTACCTCTCGGGCGCACGCGACGATGCCGAGCGCTTCGCCTGGACCGACCCGCCACGCAGCATCGACCGCCTGGACGAGCTGCTGCCCCTTGTTTTCCAGACCCGTCAGGCGCTCGCCGAACAGACACAGCGCCAGCGCGCCATCGGCCTGGCCGAGAACGCCCGATCGCTGCAAGAGGCCGAAGCCAGTTTCAACCACGTCTTCACCAGCAGCTTCTGCTTCAAGCTGCGCGACGACGTGAAGCAGGGCGCCGTCACGCTGCAGCGGCTCAATCGCCACCTGCAGGACATCCGATTCGGCAACGACAGCTTCAAGCTCGAATGGGACTGGATTCCGCGCATGCAGAAGGTCTACGAGTTCTTCGAGGCGGTCGAGGGTGTGGTCGAGGGGCTGGAGCGCGAACGCGGCTCGATCTTCGCGTCGCCACAGCTCAGCGACGAACAGCGTGCCACCGCCGAGGACATCCGCCGTCTGCTGCTGGCCAACGACCAGGGCGCCAGCGAACGTGCGCTCAAGGAACTGGCCGACTACCGCAACTACCGGCGCTACGACATCGTGCGCACCAGCCCGGTCGGGCAGACCAAACTTTCCACTTGGGGCACCGGCTCGGGCGGAGAACTGGAAACGCCGTTCTACGTCGTGCGCTCGGCCGTGCTCGCCAATGCCCTGGGCCACTTCGGCCGCGAGCGGCGCGAGGCACCCGCGCTGCGGCTGATGCTCAGCGACGAGGCCTTCTCCAAGATGGACGAATCGCGCTCGCGCAGCGTGCTGCGCTTTCTGTCGCAGACGCTGGGCCTGCAGCTCGTGGTGGCGATGCCCACCTCGAAGTCGGGCGCCGTCAAGCCCGAGTTCGACAAGGAGTTCACCTTCTCCAAGGTCATGGCCAGCCGCGACGGGCAGGAGCTGTTCATCAGCGAGGCGCAAGAAAAGACCTTGAACCGGGAGGCCTTGGCGCGGCTCTGGGATGCCCACGCGGCGCAGGCGCGCGAGGTCGCGCGGGCGGCCTACGAAGCGGATCGCCAGGCCGCCGAGGCTGCGCGCCAAGCGCCGGCGCCCGATCCGGAACCGACCGCCTGACCATGCCGAGCGCCGACGCCTTGCCTGCGCATCCGTTCCTGCAGCGGATCGCGAAGGCGTTGCTGCAGAGGGCCGAGCGCTCCCCCAGCACGGGGCCGGCGCGGCTGCCGCTGGACCGCAAATGGGCGCCGGAACTGCATGCGCAAGCCGACGCCGAACAGCTGCAGCTCTGGCTGATGCTGCTGGACGACCTGTGCGCCACCGGCTGGGTGGCCATTCTGCTGAACCCACCGCGAGACTTCGCCACCTTCACCGACCGCAACCCGCGGCTCGAACTGCGGGATTTCGAAGCGCTCGCCGCCTGGGCCGGCTACACGCCGCGGGCGCTGCATTGGCAACGGCAATGGCTGGGCCATCTGGCTGCGCATTGGGCCTCGCCCGAATCGGTGCGCCCGTCCGACCCGCAGGCCGTGCTCGACTACCTGGCCCGCAGCCCGTTGACGCTGGTGGAGGACCTGCCGCTGATCGAAGCGACGCGCAGCATCGACGCCCTGCGCGCGCTGTGCGTGTCGGGCCGGACACTCCCGTTGCGCGAAGCCTCGGCCCAGGTCTTTCAGGGGCGATCCAAGGTGCTGGACAGCCGCGAGGAATTGCTGCGTTTGCTGGGGTCGGCCCCTGGGCAGTTCCACGAGGCGCCGATCCAGCTTCTCGTGGCGCTGCCCGATCCGGCAAGCGCTTTCGACGAGGTGCTCTTCGTCGAGAACCTGGTCAGCTTCGAGCGCATGGCCGACCGGCGCAGGCCGGGCTGGGCCGCCAGCCTGCTCGTCTATGCCGCAGGATTCAAGGGCAGCGCCAGGCGCCTGCGCTCCCGCGAAGGCTGCCGGCTGTATGTGCGCACGCCGAGCGCCGCGCCGGCATGCATCCAGCGTGTCGAAGAATGGCTGTTCGCCGATGCGCCCTGTCCGGTGCGCTTCTTCGGCGACCTCGACTACGCCGGCATGCAGATCCTGGCCAGTCTGCGCGAGGTGTTCCCGGATGCGCAAGCCTGGGTGCCAGGCTATGGCGCGCTGGCTCGCAATGTTGAGCTGGGCGGTGGCCACCTGCCGACCCAGGCAGGCAAGGAGCTGCAGATCGATCCTGGGCTGACAGGCTGCCGCCATGCCGACCAATACCTCCTGCCGCTGATGCGTGCGCATGGCCGCTTCATGGATCAGGAAGCCTTCGACCCCGATGCGGACCCCTTGTTCGATCCCTTCCCATGAGCGAATACCGGTACTGCGAATTCGCAGCCATCGACCGGCCGCTCGCCCGGGCCGAGATCGCCTCCGCCGGCTTCGTCAACCACTATGAATGGGGCGACCTGAAGGCCGATCCGTCCGACTGGACCGGCGTTCCGATGCCTTTCGCCGGAGCAGAAGAGCGAGTCAACCCCCTTCCCGCCCACCCATCAAGGCATTCGACGGCAGCGTCTCATCCAGCAGCTTGCGCGCCGTCTCCACACCGGCCACCGGCAGCCCCGTTGCATCGAGCAGCCCCACCTGCACCAGCACGCTGGCCTGGTCCCAGTAGATGTGCTCGTGATAGAGCTTGTCGCCGCGGAACTTGACCACGGCCAGCAGCGGTATCTCCACCCGCCTCCCCGTCGGAGCCACCCCAGGCAGCATCCACGGAATCTCCGTCGTGTGCGTGAAGCAGAACAGCATCTCGTCGACCACCTGCGACGCGCCCACGGTGCGCGAGATCGGCACCAGCGAGGTATCGGGCGGATTGCTGTTGACGAAGTGGTGCGTGTAGAAGTGGTGCAGCGCCTTGTAGCCCACGCCGCCGGTCATGGTCGGGATGTGGTTGACGTAGGGCTCGGCCACCATGGTGCCCATCGTGTCGTCGACGTTGCGCGTCGCAAACTCGTACTCGCAGTGCTTGTCCCACAGCGCGGCCAGGTCGTAGTGCGGGCCGATGGCGCTCTTCAGTGCGGCGATGCTGCGCTCGTGCGCCATCAGCGCCGAGGCCCGGTGGTAGTGCTCGCCGCCCACCCGCGCGAACGCATGKTCGACACCGGGGTACACATGCACCTCGACGTTGGGCCGGCCGCGCAGCGCCTGCACGATGCGCTCGCGTGCCTCGGGTGGGCAGAAAGCGTCGAGCTCGGCCACGTGCAGGGCGAGGCGGCAGCGGATGCGGTCGGCCTCATCCAGCGCCGCGTCGATGCCCACGCCGTAGTAGCCGACGGCCACGTCCGCATCGGTGCGGCAGGCCGCCAGGTAGGCCAGCTTGCCGCCCAGGCAGAAGCCGAGCACGCCGACCTTCGCGTCCTGCACTTCGAGCCGCCCGCGCAACGCGCTGATCGTGGCCTGGATGTCCTCCACGCCGCGGGCCTCGTCGAAGCCCTTGTAGAGGGCAAAGGCACGCTGCCAGTCGTCGGGTGAATAGCCCAGTTCGACATCGGGCTGCTGGCGCCAGAACAGGTCGGGCACGAGCACCACGTAGCCTTCCTCGGCGTAGTAGTCGGCCACGTCGCGCATCGTCCGGTTCACGCCGAAGATCTCCTGCGCCAGCACCAGGCCGGGCCCGCTGCCCGAGCGCGGCACGGCGAGGTAGCCGTCGAAGCTTCCGCTGCCGTCGCTGGCCTGGATGCGGATGCGGCGCGGGGAGGTGGGTGCTTTGTCCTGCATGTGAAGTGCTCCGTTCATTGGTTGATGGATGGTGCGGGCCGCGCGCTCATTGCACGCATTCCGGATGTCGCGTCGTCACCTGGTAGTAGCCCGAATGAAAGACCAGCGGCTCGCCGTCGAAGCGGTCGTAGCGCTCGACCTCGCCGATGAAGATCAGGTGGTCGCCGCCGTCATACTGCCTCACGTTGCGACAGATGAAGCGGGCGATGACGCCATTCAACAGCGGCACGCCGGCCGTTCCCTCGCAGCAGTCCACCCCGCCGAACTTGTCCGGCTGCGGTGTCGAGAACTGCCGCGACAGGTGATGCTGGTGCGCCGCCAGCACGTTGATCGCGAAATGGCTGGCGCCGGTGAAGTCGGCCACGCTCGGCGCCTGCCGGGCCAGGCTCCACAGCACCAGCGGCGGGTCCAGCGAGACCGACGAGAACGAGTTGGCCGTCATGCCCACGCGGCGGCCGTCGATGCCCCGGGTCGTGATGACGGTCACGCCGGTGGTGAACTGCCCGAGCGCCTTGCGGAAATCGCGCCGGTCGAAACGGTCGGCCGCCGCCTCGCGCGCCCTGCTTTCCAGAAAGCGGTCGGTCTCGACGGCATCGAACCACCAGGGCGCGAAGACACGCGGGTCGTCGAAGCCGTTGACGATGGTGCTCGCGACCGCGGGCACGTGGGTGGCGGTCTGCAATAACTTCTGCACGTGCGGCTTCGGTGCTGCGAGCAGGCTGTTGGTCCAGTCGGTGGCCCAGCGGGCATAGCCTTCCCAGTAGCGGTCGAAGGTCTGCTGCATCCAGGCGGCGTCGAAGGGCGCATCGCCGTGTTCGAGGATCCGCTTCAGGTAGATGTCGGCGGCCTTGGCCGCGTTGTTGGAGCCCTGGCCGGTGATCGGGTCGTTGAGCACCACCGCGTCGGCCAGGCCCAGTACCTTGCGTCCGGAAGGCAAGGTTGCCACCGGCTTGCGCACCGTCGGTGCGAAGCGCCCCGCCAGGATGCCGTGGTCGTCGGCGAGCGCGATGTCGCCGCAGCGCTCGGCTTCCCAGGGCAGGAAGGTGTCGAGGATCCACTTGCTGCGCGCGAGGTGCTCCTGCGGTGTCTTGACGTCCGACCAGCAATCCATAGCGCCGCCGGGCACGCCTTCGAACACCATGATCTCGCACGGCCCCGTGGTGGTCAGCGCCGGGAACACGAAGTACTCGCCCACGCCGGGGATCAGGTTGAAGCACACCCGCGCATACGGCTGGGCGGGCTTCATGCCCTTCACATAGGTCAGTGCCAGTGCGCGCTGGGGCTGGTCGAAGGGCGAGCGCTCAGCGTCGCGCTCGAACAATTGCGAGATCTCGCCCTTGCCGCTGGCGACGACCACGAGATCGTGTGTTGCAGCGCAGGCTTCCAGCTCGGCCAGCCCCACGTCCTGCAGCAGCAGCCGGCCGCCGCGCTTCTCGAACTCGGCCATCCAGGCGGGTATCTTGAGCCGCTGGTCGACCGACTGCGCGGGCCCATCGAGCCGCGCGCTCCATTCGATGGCCTTGCCGCCTTCCGGGCTGCGCACCACCATGCCGATGCCCTCCACGGAGGGACATTCGGCCGCCCACCCATCGAGCGCCAGCTCGCGCTCGGTCTGCAGCGCGGTCTCGAACATGCACTGGCTCGACATGACCGGGCCATCGAAGATCTCCTGCCCCGTGCGGTTCGAGTAAACCGTCACCTCGTGCCCCGCGCGCTGCAGGCCGAGCGCGAGCTGCATGCCGGACTGTCCGGCGCCGACGATGGCCACGCTTCGCTTCATGCTCGGGCTCCGGGCTTAAGCGACGGCGGCGCAGGTTTCGATGTAGCGGTCCGCCTCGGCAGGGTCCGCGAACCACGGGAAGAAGGTGCGCGGATCGTCGAAGCCATTGACGATGGCGCTGGCCAGCGGCGGCATCGCACCGGCGCTGCCCAGCAGCTTGAGCACATGGGGCGGCGGCGGCGCGAGCAGCATGTTGGTCCACTGCGTGACCCACTGCGCATAGCCGAACCAGTAGCGGTCGAAGGTCTGCTGCATCCACGCCGCGTCGGCCGCGCCGTCGCCGCGCGCGAGGATGCTCTTCAGGTAGGTGTCGGCGCACTTGGCCGCATTGTTGGAACCCTGCCCGGTGATCGGGTCGTTGAGCACCACCACGTCGGCCAGGCCCAGCACCTTGCGCCCCGAAGGCAAGGTCGCCACCGGCTTGCGCACCGTCGGTGCGAAGCGGCCCGCCAGGATGCCGTTGTCGTCGGTCAGCGCGATGTCGCGGCAGCGCTCGGCCTCCCAGGGCGTGAAGGTGTCAAGAATCCACTTGCTGCGCGCGAGGTGCTCCTGCGGTGTCTTCACATCCGCCCAGCAATCCATCGGGCCGCCCGGCACGCCTTCGAACACCATGATCTCGCAGGGCCCCGTGGTGGTCAGCGCCGGGAAGACGAAGTATTCGCCGACGCCGGGGATCAGGTTGAAGCACACGGCGGAGAAGGGTTCGCGCGGCTTCATGCCCTTCACGTAGGTCAGTGCCAGTGCGCGCTGCGGCTTGTCGAAGGTGGACTTGTGGGCGTCGCGCTCGAAGAGCTTCGAGATCTCGCCCTTGCCGCTGGCGACCAGCGTGAGATCGTGGCTTCGGGTGCAGGCCTCCAGTTCGTCGATGCCCGCGTCCTTGAGGATGAGTTCGCCGCCCTTCTTCTGGAACGCGTCCATCCAGGCCGGGACCTTCAGGCGCTGGTCGACCGACTGCGCGCTCGAGTTCAGCCGTGCGGCCCAGTCGATGGCCTTGGCGCCCTTCTGCTCGGGATGGGGCACGGCCAGGCCGATGCCGTCGATCGTGGGGCAATCGCTCGCCCACTGGTCCAAGCCCAGGTCGCGCTCGATCTGCAGCGAGGCGTCGAACATGCACTGGCTCGACATGACCTTGCCGCGGCGGATGTCCTCACCCGTTCGGTTGCTGAACAGCGTGACCTCGTAGCCTGCCGCGAGCAGGCCGAGCCCCAATTGCAGGCCCGACTGGCCCGCGCCGACGATGGCGATTCGCTTCATTGCTTGCTCCTGGATTGATGCTCCGTTCGGAGCGGGTTAGTCCATCAACTTGGGAATGGCGGGCACGGCCTGCTCGGGGCCCATGGCGGCATAGCCGCCGTCCACCGCGTAGTCGGAGCCGGTCACGAAACTGGCATGGTCCGAACACAGAAACAGCACCACCTGCGCCACTTCGTCCGGATCGCCGACACGCCCGAGCAGATGGAAGGGCGCGGCCACGCGATTGGTCTTGGCGCGGTCGCCGCCGCTGAGCCGGTCCATCACCGCCGACCAGGTCCAGCCCGGCGACACGCTGTTGACGCGGATGCGGTCCGGCGCCAGGTCCATCGCCATGTTGCGGGTGAGCTGGGCCATCGCGGCCTTGCTCACCGGATAGAGCCAGCGCCCGGTCTGCGCCACGCGCGACGAGATGCTCGTGAAATTGACCACCGCCCCGCCGCCGGCCGCGACCATGTGCGGATGCACCGCCTGCAGCATGACCACCGCGCTCGCCACGTTGACGTTGAACGAAGCGAGCCAGTCGGCGCGCGGCGATTTGAAGCCGTCGTCCACATAGGAGCACGCCAGGTTGACCAGAAAGTGCACGCCGCCGTGCCGCGTAGCCGCCTCCGCCACGCAGGCCTGCACCTGGGCGTCGTCGGTGATGTCGGTGCGCACGAAGCGCACGCCGGTGACTAGCGAATCGGCCAGCGCCTGGCCGTTGGCGGCATCGATGTCRGCGATGACGACCTTCACGCCGGCCGCGTGCAGCGCACGCACCACGCCGGCGCCTATCAGTGTGGAGCCACCGGTGACGATGGCGCTCTTGCCCTCGAGTCCCTTGAACATGACGCTTGCTCTCCTCGGTTGATCCGCCAGGCCGGGATGGCCTGTGGGGGCGAACGTTATGAGCAAGGAGGCCGCTGGCGAGTCCCGGAAACGCGGGCGCTGTCCCTGGCGCGCAGCTTTCATCAAAGGGCTGGCCCGAATTGTGGGCGGGGATGGTTTTTGCTACGGTGACCTGGCCCCATGGAAACCGCCATTGCCCCACGGCTGCCGCTGCAGCGCTATCGACTTTTCGAGAGCCACGACATGGACGAGGCGCGCGAGAGCGTGGCCCGCGTGTTCTGTCCGCACGGCCTGGTCATGCTGCGGCCGCGTACCGAACTCGACGCCTGCCACCACAGTGCGCGCCTGCATCGGGACGTGAGCCTCAATTACGTGCAGTACGGCCCGGGCGTGCAGATCGACCCCGGCTACCTGCAGGATTTCTTCCTGTTACAGATCCCGTTGCGCGGCGGCGCCGAGATCCGCTGCGGCGCGCAGCATGTGGATGCGACCCCCAGCCTCGCCTCGCTGCCCTCGCCGACCGAGCCGCTGTCGATGCGCTGGGCCGACGACAGCCCGCACCTGATCGTGCGGCTGGCCCGTTCCGCCCTGCTCTCGCGGCTCGAATCCTTGCTGCAGGCGCCGGTGCGGCAGCATCTGGTGTTCGACTTGGGTGTGCCGCTGGACAACCCTGCACTGGCGCCGGTGGTGCACTTCATCGACTACCTGCGGCTGACACTCGACGCGGGCAACGCGCTGCAATCCGGCGGCCGGCTTGCCGAGCATGCCGAGGAATATCTGATGTCGAGCCTGTTGATGTCGGCGGGCCACAATTATTCGCGGGCGCTTGCCGGCGAAGCGCAGCGCGGCCTGCTGCCGCGGGTGGTCCGCAAGGCACAGGAATACATGGCGGCGCATGCCGAGCAGCCGCTGTCGCTGGCCGATGTTTGTCGTGAAGTGGGGTGCAGCGCGCGCGCATTGCAGATGGCGTTTCGGCAGCACGCGGAGCAAGGGCCGATGGAGTTTCTGCGGGAACTGAGGCTCGACAAGGTGCGGGGCGAATTGCTGGCATCCGCTGGAGTGGCTGGAGGCGGTGTGCGCGAGGTGGCGCAGAAGTACGGGTTTCTGCATCTGGGGCACTTCGCTGCGCAGTACCGGGCACGGTTTGGGGAGCGGCCGTCGGAGACGCGGGGGCGGGGTTGATCAGCGACGTCACACGCTCGCGTTGATGGCACCGGGCAGCTGGGATTTCGCTGCGCTGGTCCCAGGTGAATCAGCGCATGGCCTTCAGCAGCACTCCGTCGACCGGCGGATGCAGGGTCGCCACACTGGGATGCGTTTCCCAGCCGGCACACACCACCTTTGACTTGAGGTAGATGTCGACCAACTTCTGTGCGCGGCCGTACGTGCAGACAAGCTGGCGTTCTGTCACTACCTCGCCATTCAAAACTCCCGTCTTTGACCGTCGACCCCCCGAGTTCATCCAATGTCTCGATGCGGAAGCATGGCATCAGGGGTCGCATGCTGGTTGTTCCCGATCGCACCATCGGACGGCCGCGCTATGAGAAAAAAGTCGCGCTTTCCGCGTCGCCACGGACGTTTCCGCGTATTGACCTTTCGTTGTACATTTAGTTATAAATGGTTACATGACCACCCTGTTTCGGGCACTCGCTGAGGGAAGCGATCCCCTGAGTCAGTAACAAATGCCTCGCAAGCTCAGATCCCGGTCATCCCTTACCAGCAGGCGCTCACTCCAACATGAAGGAAATCAATGCCTACCATCACCGGATCCAACGACAACGACATCATCAGTGGCACGAGCGGCAATGACGTCATCAACAGCGGCAATGGCAACGATGTCGTCAATGGAGGCGCAGGAAGCGATTCCTTGAACGGCGGCGCAGGGAACGACGTTCTGAATGGCGGAAGTGGCAGCGACCAACTGAACGGCGGTTCCGGCGCCGACACCCTCATCTACAACGTCACGGAAAACAGTCTCGCGGGTACCAAGGACGTCTACACCGGCGGATCGGGCATCGATACGCTTGAACTTCAGCTCACCGGGGCGCAGTGGTTGCAGTCCGCCATCCAGACACAGATTTCCGCCTATATGGCCCATCTCGCCGCCGTGACGAATGCAAGGACAGGAGAGGTTTCCAACGGTTCGGCGAGCGATTTCGTATTTACCTTCGGATCGTCCACGCTGACGGTCCAAATGACTGAGACTTTGAGAATTCTCGTTGACGGCGTCGAACGCAGTCCGACCCACACCGCCATCAACTATGTGCCGGTGATCGCCGGCACGGCCAGCGGTGCCGTGCAGGAAGACGTGGCGGCGGTTGATGGCCAGCTCGCGACCGGCGGCGCGCTGACGATCGCCGATGTCGATGCGGGCCAGTCSAGCTTCGCGGTCCAGGCGGGCACCGCCGGCAGCAATGGCCTGGGCAGCTTCTCGCTGGCGGCCGACGGCAGCTGGAGCTACACCGCCAGCAACRCCCAGGCGRCGATCCAGCAACTGGGYGCAGGCCAGTCGCTCACCGACAGCTTCACCGCGGTGTCGCTCGACGGCACGGCCAACCAGYTGGTGACCGTGACCATCACCGGCACCAACGATGTGCCGGTGATCGCCGGCACGGCCAKCGGTGCCGTGCAGGAAGACATGGCGGTGGTTGATGGCCAGCTCGCGACCGGCGGCGCGCTGACGATCGCCGATGTCGATGCGGGCCAGTCCAGCTTCGCGGTCCAGGCGGGCACCGCCGGCAGCAATGGCCTGGGCAGCTTCTCGCTGGCGGCCGACGGCAGCTGGAGCTACACCGCAAGCAACACCCAGGCRGCGRTCCAGCAACTGGGTGCAGGCCAGTCGCTCACCGACAGCTTCACCGCGGTGTCGCTCGACGGCACGGCCAGCCAGCTGGTGACCGTGACCATCACCGGCACCAACGATGTGCCGGTGATCGCCGGCACGGCCAKCGGTGCCGTGCAGGAAGACATGGCGGTGGTTGATGGCCAGCTCGCGACCGGCGGCGCGCTGACGATCGCCGATGTCGATGCGGGCCAGTCCAGCTTCGCGGTCCAGGCGGGCACCGCCGGCAGCAATGGCC